>CAZISP010000156.1:0-4148 GCA_964541955.1 uncultured Lachnospiraceae bacterium | reverse complement strand
TGTTTGAAAATCCGACGGTAACCTCCATTGTAAAGACCATTTCTATGGGTGCGCTTTGCGCGACGCTGCTGATTCTGTTCGTTCTGCCCGGCGTTCTGGCAACCTGCGACAGGATCGTAACGAAAAAGCGCAATCGCTCTTGAACGGAAACGGGTGCTGACTCAATATAAAAACAGGGCTTGACACAGTCAAGCCCTGTTTTTTTGTCATTAACATCCCAGCCAATTCAAAACAGCATCGAGGTTTTCGAAATCGCCGATTATCACGTCCGCGCCGGCTTTTTTCAGCCTTTCGCGCTTCAGGGGATTTATGCCCCGTCTGTTCTTTTCGTCGGTGGCAACGCCGAGTGTAAACGCTCCGCTTTGCGCGCCAAGGGCTATTTCAACCTTGCCGTCACCTACCAGCAGCAGGTGCTCGCCGGAGCCGCCGTTTTCCTCGAGAAGCATTTTTATAACCGCCTCCTTTGAGCACGCCGCCTGTCGTCTTGGCGCGCCCTTGATGCCCGAAAACATGTCCTTCACTCCGAGAACCTCCGCTTCGTGCAGAACGTCCTCGTGGTCGGTGCCGCTGGCAAGGTACGCTTCTACTCCCGCATCCTTCAGTGCTGTCAAAAACTCTACCGCGCCCGAAATCAGATATTGCTCGGGGCTGTCCTCTCCCGTTTCAAGGCGGCGTATCCGCGCCTCTACGTTTATCATCAACCGACGGTTGTATTCGTCCTTGTACCACCACACGTCATGCTCGGGCTCGTCGGGGTGGGCTTTCTCCACCATTTCCTTCAGCCACTGCATCTGATATACGGTCTGTATTCCCGCCGAGGAATCGATGTAATCCTCTACGATTTTTGCCAGTGAAGCGTCATAAGGCTTGCCGCCCGATATCATGTCGAGCATCATTTCACGCATGACCTCTTCCCAGCCGCAGCGAAGCGTTGAGAACGTGCCGTCAAAGTCGAAAATTGCCGTGCGCACTCTGCCTTTGGGCAGATGGGCGGGATTAAGTATTTCAAGTGAATCGTTCAATTGTATTTGTCCTCCCATTCTTTCATTATCTCATTTGGTGTTGCCGTGCCGGTTGTTCCTATCTTTTTTACGGTGACGCCCGAGGCGAGATTCGCGAATGCGACAGCCTTGGCGCCGTCTCCGATTGCACCAAGGGCACAGCAAAAGGCGGAAAGGAACGTGTCGCCTGCGCCTACGGTGTCGATTGGAGGCTTTGCCGCGGCGGTGGGGGCAAAAGCGACCTCGCCGTCGCACCACAGAGAGCCCGTGCCGCCAAGGGTTATTATTACGGGACCTTCGTTCTTCCTTTGAAGCTCGGTGCCGATTTCGGCGTATTCCTCAATTGACATTTTTTCCGAGATCGCTCTGCCTGCGGCTGTTGCCGCTTCCGTTTCGTTGGGCTTGATAATAACCCCCGAGTATTCGTTTACCCTCTCGCGGCTGTCAACGACCACGGGAATACGCTTTGCTGTCTCACTCAGGCGGCGGCGAATTTTTTTTGTTATGACACCGTGCAGATATTGGTCTGATACGGCGACGACGTCTGCCTCCGCGGCGGCGGAATCGAGCAGGGCGAGAAGCTTTTCCTCGTCTCTCGCCGTCAAATCCTCAAGGTTCTCGAAATCAAGACGGGGATCCTCATATACAACGTCCGAGATGCCGTGGCGCAGGGGCTTGCAGTAGCAAGGCGTCAGACCGCTCTCTCGATAAAGAACACACGAGGTGTCAATTCCGTGCTCACGCAAGCAGTTTTTCAGCATAAATCCCCGCCAATCGTCGGCAATGGCTGAGACGGCGGTGAGTTTACCCACGCCGAGAGCGCTGATATTGCAAGCCACGTTGCCGCCTCCGCCCGCCGAGCAGGTCTCCTGTACTACAGGCAGAGGGTGATGTGGCGTTTCTCTTGACAGTCGGCTCTTTCTCATGTCCGCGTGCCAATAAAGGTCGAGGCAAACGTCGCCTATCAGGCAAATTTTTACTTTCTTAATTCCTTCAAGGATTGAGGTGACCTCGGCGCGGCTCAGTGTTACGTTCTTCATTTTTTATCCTTTCAAACGCGCGTACAGAGATGGAATGGTCTGTTCGTGGTTTCCGTTGATATACAGCCCGATACCGCCCAGGGATACGGGCCTGTTGATTATGTTCTTGCGGGGGCGATAGTAATATTCGAAGGTGTCCTTGCCGATGTCGGATTTGTAGTCGCCCAGGGGGATAATGTCAAAGTTTGCGGTGGTAATGTGCCTCAGTGCATGACCTTGATTTCGCGCGATGGACAAAGCCTTGAGAAACACCTCGGCACCTGTGACGGACGAGCCGATATTCATGTGAACACCATTATCTCCAAGGCTCATAATCGAATGGCAGAAATACTGAAAATCCCGTCCGCTGGTGGCTCCGAGGGCACTAAAATCAACGCTTGGGTGCTGGTGGATAATATCGGTACCCATGGTCACGTGATAGGTCACGGGTACGCCCATAGTAAAGGCGCGATAGAATACGCAGTCGTCGCGGTAGGGGAATTTTTCGGGATTTTCTTCTACGTAATTTGCAAGGCTTTGCCCGTAGCCGTAGCCTCGCTTGGCACCGATTTGAATCGCCTCATTCATCCACTTGCCTGTTTCCTCCCACATACCGAAGCTGCCGTCCTCAATGGCGGTGGGCACGTGTTCTGACGTGCCGCCAAGGTATGCAAGCTCAAAGTCGTGGATAGAGCCTGCACCGTTTGATGCAAGATGTGATATGTAGCCGTCCTCTATGAGACTGATCAAGTAGCGGGAAAGCCCGCATTTTATGACGTGGGCGCCGATAAAGCAGGTTACCGTTCGACCCTGTGCCTTGGCTTCCTTCAGCTTTTCTGCAAGGATGTCAAATTCTGCACTGTGAAACAAATCGTCGTCCTGTGCTCCGGGTGTGCGGAGGTTGTCTATTCTAACAAGATTGTGACGGTTTGCGGCAGAGAAGGTTTTGGTTTTTGAAAAATCGGCTGATTTGGGTTGAAGCATGGTCGTCCTCCTTAAATTTCTTACTATATTCATTTTAGAATATTCAGTCGCCGCGGACAACCTATAAGAAAAGAAAAATATACTGTTTTTTAAGAAAATATTGAAGTTTACAAAAAAATAGTGTATAATATGCAGGAGGTGACGGTGATGAACGAATACAAAGGTCTGCCGAGACTGAAATCGGAGGATAAGACGGGACAAAAGCATATTTTTGTAAAAGGCGGCGTTTATCCGTCCTACCGACAGCATTGGCACGACTATTTTGAAATGGAGCTGATAACGGGCGGCTCGGGAACCTATTTTTACAACGGGGTGCCGCACGAAATAAAAAAGGGCGCAGCATATCTGCTGACACCCATTGATTTTCACAGAGCGGAAACGCCGGACAGCATAGAGCTTGTCAACGTCTCCTTTGACACAAGGTGGCTTGCCGACGACGTGCGAGCCCTCCTTTATTCCGACGGATGCACGAAGATAAGGCAATTTGATGACGATGAGGTGAGACGCCTCGTCTCGGTTATTGAGCTTCTCAAAAACGAATACGAATCGGACGGTCCGTGCATAAAACAGCTGCTTGAATATCTGGTGAGCAGATTTTTGCCTGCCCGCGCAGGTCAAGAGGCAAACAGGACGCAGATGAGCGGTGTAATGAAGGCTGTTGCCTACATGGAACAGCATTTCAGAGAGAAAATCACGCTGGAGGACCTCTCTGCCATGTCGGGATATCACCCCGCCTATTTCAGCAATCTTTTTTGCCGCGTTGTCGGTGAGACGTTTACCCGGCGGCTCATAACCCTGCGGATAAATTACGCTAAAACTCTGCTCAGAAGCGGCATTCCCGTGGCGGAGGTCTGTTTTGCCTCGGGGTTTGGCTCTCTGTCAAATTTCTCGTCCGTTTTCAAGAAAAGATGCGGAATGAGCCCCGGTGAATATCGGGATAAGGAGCGCGATTAAGATTTATTTCTTTCACTTTTTATGTGGCGGTCGCAGAGATGAGAAATAGGACAATCCGCGCACCGAGGGGACTGCGCCTTGCAGTATTCTCTGCCGAACGTTACAATTCTGTGGCAGAAATCGCTCTGCTCCGAGGGCTCGATGATGGGAACGAGCGTTTTTTCCACCTTGGCGGGGTCTTTGAGCGTCT
>CAZISP010000155.1:0-4161 GCA_964541955.1 uncultured Lachnospiraceae bacterium | reverse complement strand
GAAAGTCTGTTCTTCTTTTCCTCGGGGAGCACAAATCCCGTATCGTTCATGCCCAGGGGTTCAAAAAGATACACCTTCATATATTCCCCGAGGCTCATTCCGCTGACCACCTCGATAACGGCGCCCAGAATATCGTGGCAAATGCTGTACGCATAGTGAGTAGACGGCTCGAAATGCAGAGGGATATCTGCCACAGCGCGGGCGAAATCACGGACAGCGACCTTGTCGACCTTACCAAGCTCAAACAAGGATTCGGGGATCTGTCCTTTCAGGGAATCGGGGGTCTCCGCGCCGCCGTGGTGCGCCATATACGCACGTCTCAACTGATGAAGCGGGTCGTAATGAAATCCCGCAGTCATGGTGAACAGGTCACGAACGGTTATTTTCCGCTCGGCGGGTCTTATGCTTCCGTCGGCGTCTCTGACGGTCATTTCTGCGTATTCGGGCAGGTATTTGTCAAGAGGATCGTCGGGAGAAAGCTCGCCGCGGTCAACCAGGCGCATTGCCGCCGTGCAGGTGATGACCTTGGAGGTGGAGAAAAGCCACATTATATCGTCGCCTCCCATTTTTTTGGTCTGCGCCGCGTCGGAATATCCAGTGCCGTGGTGGAAGACCTCCTTATGGTCGATCATAACCTTCAGATCCGCCATTCCGATTCCGATACTCCCAAAAGAGTCTATGTATTTTTTAAGCTCAGAAAAATCGTACATTTTATTTTGCCTCTCCAATCACCCTCTCGCAAATTATCTGCGCTGCGTTATAATCAAAATCACGCATCAGAAGCTCGGAGAAGACTTTTCTCTTTTTCTCGTCCAGTATCATTTCCATGGTTGCCTGAGCAAGCTCGGGAACATCCCTGCCCGTCAGTGCGTATCCGTTGCCAACGAGAAAATCAAGATTTCTCGTCTCGCAACCGGGCACCGCATCTATAAATACAATAGGAAGACGCTTGACTATCGCCTCGGTGGAGCTGAGTCCGCCGGGCTTGGTTATCATCACGTCCGATGCGTCCATATAAAGGCTCATGCGCTTCGTGTATCCGACAGTCACGGTATTCCTCAGCTGTTGCGCGTCAATGGATCGTTTCAGCCTCCTGTTGCTTCCGCAGATAACGCACAGCTGTGCCGACTGAGGCATGCGCACGGAAAGCTCCTCGGACAGCTTCTCCATGGGGCCGCAGCCCATACTGCCGCACATCATGAGTATGACGGTCTTATCCTGCGGAAGCCCCAGTCTTCTTCTCGCCTCTGCCTTGTCGGTCCTTTCGTAGAAATTCGGTGATACGGGTATTCCCGATTCCACCAATCTACTCTCATCAAGACCGCAACGCACGAACTCATCCTTGAGTCCCGACGGGATAAACAGCAAATCGAACTTTCCTCTGTTCACCCCCGGGCTACAGGTGTAGTCGGTGGCGACGAAATACACCTTGACGTTAAGGTCGTATTTCTTCTGAACCACGTCCATGGCCATGCCCGTCAGCACATGAACGCAAATAACGGTATCGTATCCGTTTTCCTCTATATGCTTCCTGATCCATGGCGCAAAAAGCGCGCACTGAGAATAAATGAGTCCTACCGAGTGCTTTTCCTCGAATCTGTAGCCCGCGCCGAAGAGCTTGGGCATATGGCGGTAAACAAATTCATGCCCGTGCTTCATGGCTTTAGACTTTTTATCCGAGAAAAAGCCCAGCTCAAGGGCGTCTTTTACGTCACATTCAACGCCGGCTTCCTCGAACTTGCTCTTTATTGCGCCTGCCGCCGAGTTATGTCCTCCGCCTGTGCTGCAGGTAAGTATCAAAACCTTCATGTGCAAACCTCGTTTCACTTCCGCTTTGGTTTAGCTTTCTTTTACTTTTTATATATCTTCTCTCCGTCACAGACGAAAACGATATCGCCCATCTCGTCCGTGCGATAATATTCAATATTTCGCTCCCCGAGCATCTCAAGGATTTCGCGGTGAGGGTGTCCGTAGGAATTATCCACGCCGCAGGATATGGACGCTATGTATGGGGTGACTATGTCCATAAAGCCATCCGTGTTTGACGTAGTCGAGCCGTGGTGACCCAGCTTCATAAAATCACAGTCGAGCTCGCCTCCCCATATTTCTATCAGATCGGATTCGACCGCGGCTTCTGCATCTCCCGTAAACAGCATTGACGTTCTGCCGTACGTGATCTTGGTTATAATGCTTGAGTTGTTGGTATCATTACCCAAGTCGTCGGGATCGGGACCCAAAAGCCTGATTTTCATCTCACCGATATTATATTCTGCTCCCGCCTCGCACTCAATTACGTTCGTGTCGGTGCTCGCCTCCAGCGCATCAAGCACGTTCTCATATGCGCGGCTGGACGAGGTGAACTCCGTCATTATGACGTTTTTCACCTTGCACGCCCCGATAACCGCATCGGCTCCGCCTATGTGATCCTCGTGAGGGTGTGTTAAAATGAAGTACTCTATTTCATAGACGCCCACGCTCTCAAGATAGGCAATCAGGTCGTCCTCCGAGGAATTTGTGCCCGCGTCGATGAGCAGATTACCCCCGGGAGCCATAACGAGTGTACTGTCACCCTGCCCCACGTCGATCGAGTGTATTCTGATTTCCCCATCCACCGTCTCCGGCTGACTTATATAGTTTTCGTACACGTATGACGCCGCCATGAGAACGACGAGCGCGATGACGATAAAATTTCTGATCTTTGGAGACAGCTTCATGATTCACACTCTCTTTCACTTTCTTTCTGTATTTTACATTATTGTCCTGCGTTTTTCAACCCCTCTTACTGCTTTTTGACAATTTGACGGATAAATTTTTCGGTATAACGCTCTTTTTCATCGAAATTCATGGCAGATTTGTACATTTCTTCTATATCAAAGTGTATCCGCCTTACCGAATCGAGCGCCGCGACAGCCTCGGACAGAATAACCGAGCGAAGTGTCAATATCCTCTCGGCGTCACCCGTCCCGTCAAACCTTTCCGACACAAAATCCCTCATATCGAGATCACATTCCGCCTCCGAGATGAAGAACGCGAGCCTGCTCTCCACGGAAATCGCATCGATTCTTTTTGATTGAATGGGGTTATACGAGACCTTTATCTTCATATTCCGCCTTCTTGCCTCACACGCAACGGCAGAGAAAAGCAAGTGAGAGGTCTCATAAAAATCGCGAACACGCACTCTCTGCTCAGCCAGCCTCTCGTAGGTATCAAACCTCACCCTGCCACGCATCCCCACCGAATCGCAGAGAGCGGTGGAGATCTCATATCCGTTCCCCTCGGGCAAATCCGACAGCAGATCCTGCGCCGCAGCCTTGAGCTTTTCCGTTTCCGCAAAGGGCAAAATCATGTCCTCCACCGCCTCGGACAGTCGGCTGTACGCCGAGAGAAATCTATAAGCACGCTTGTATGCACCGCTCTTATCGCGGTTCAGCCCTTCTATCCTCTCCCGCATTTTTGAGAGCGACGGAACCGACCAGAACGCCCCCAAGTCAATGAGGTTTTCAACAGCCCCCGGAGTGCGGCAGCCCACGTCGTGAGGAGCCGTTCCGTCGAGAATGGCAAAACGGCGGCCCACGGTGATCCCGTCAAGAGAATCGGGGTCGGAGGAGCAGTACCAATAGATAACTCGCTCACCCTGCCGCTCCGCCGCCTCGGCAACACGCCTCATAAAATAGCTCTTGCCCGTTCCGGGGCCGCCCTTGACTATATAGATCTGCTCAAACGCCTCGGGGCGGAACACCTCCCCAAAATAACTGACAAAGCCCTCTCCCGAATTTGCGGCGGCAAAATATTTTTCTTCCATCAACGCCCATCCTTTCGAATAAATTGGGGTGACAGCGGTTTCCCGACCTGCCACCCGTTAAATCAATACATAATATGCCGAGTTTTGATTTTTGTTTACCTTTTTTGAAGAAACCCCTTGTCCACAAACAGAAAATGCTGTAAAATAGTCTTATGAATCCGAGTTTTTCTTGGGTCTTACGATAAGCCCCAGCAGAGCCCTGCCGTCAAAGGGAACCAAGGGATAGAGATAGCTGCGGCGACGGTTGACCGTCCTGTTCGACGCGATAAGGATAAGCGACACGGCAATTCCAAGGAAAAATCCCCAGATATTAAGGCACGCGGTCAAAAGCAGTATAAGAACACGCATGAATTTGAAGG
>CAZISP010000154.1:0-4194 GCA_964541955.1 uncultured Lachnospiraceae bacterium | reverse complement strand
GCTCCCGACGACTGGAACGATCACATGGCCCTGCTCGATTACGGATTTGAAAACTATCTCTGCGAGATACTTTGCGACGAGGGCGGTTTTATTGAAGCTCTGCCCGTCGTCGGCGGCAAGCAGGACTCGCTTCTTTGCGTCAACACCGACTACGTTGCCGCGACCCTGCCCCGCTCTCACGGGGAAATTACGGTCGATATAGAGCTTCCGCAGATGGTCTACGCCCCCGTAAAGGCGGGCGATATCGTGGGACACGTCACCTACAGGTGCGAGGGCGATGTGATCGGCGAGACCGATATCAAGGCGGCATACGACGTTGAGCAGATAAAATACAAGAAAAATTTTTGGCAAAAGGTGTGGGATTTCATCAGCTCTGTCTTCAGCTGACCCACATATAAAGTATGGAAAAGATCAGACTTCAAAAATTCTTTACGGATGCGGGGGTAATGTCCCGCAGAGCCGCCGAGGGCGAGATCTCCCTCGGGCGCGTCAAGGTAAACGGAGTGGTGGCAAGCTTGGGCGACAAAGTGGACCCCGAGCTTGATACCATCGAATATAAAGGAAAGACGATTCCTTACCGTCGCGGCGAGCTTACGTACATTATGCTCAACAAGCCCGTTGGCTGTGTCACCACCGCAGACGACGAAAAGGGCAGAAAAAATGCGGTTCAGTTAGTCGCGTCTCTTGGGAAAAGAGTTTATCCCGTGGGCAGACTTGACATGAACTCGGACGGACTGCTTCTCCTCACCGACGACGGCGAGCTTGCAAACAAACTCACCCACCCGCGGCACAATATCCCGAAAATATATCGGGTAAGAGTGACCAAGGTGCCCACCGAAGAACAGCTCTCTATCCTTCGCTCCCCTCTTGTGCTTGACGGTTACCGAATCCAGCCCGTCAAAACCGAGGTTATTGAACAGGGCGACGGTGCTCTTCTTGAAATGACCCTCTTTGAGGGACGAAACCGCCAAATTCGCCGTATGTGCGAGGCGGCAGGGCTTAAAATTTCCCGTCTCACGCGAATCGCCATCGGCAAGCTGACGCTGGGAAGTCTGCCCACCGGAAAATGGCGACATCTGACACAGGACGAGGTCGAATATCTGAAAAACGAGGGCTGAGACGCCCTTACATATATTAAATGGAAGGCATTTTGTTATCATGATAAAGGTATTACCCATTCAGACAAAGGACGAACAGGAAAGAATTTGCCGCGCCTGCGGCGTTGAATATAACGTGCGCTACATGGCATATGCCGCCACCATCGACGACGAGCTGGCAGGGGTCTGCCAGTTCACCATGAGCGACAAGGGCGGCTCGATCCGCTCGATAGCCTGTCTCGGTGAGAAGGATTTTGAGGTGCTTTTTCTTCTAGGCAGGGCTACTCTGAACTTCATCGACCTGGCGGGCGTTCACTCGGCTTACTTCGACGATGCAAGCTTCAAAGATGAGGACATAATAAAATCCATTGGCTTTGAAAAGACCGACGACGGCAAATATTTCGTTGACCTCACCGACTTCTTCACCGCTCCCTGCAAGCATCACCCCATGAAAACTCCCGATTTTTCCGACAAATAATTACCAAATAAAATAGGTATCGTTTCAATACTCCACATAGCGACCTCAAAAGTCGAAATTCACAAAATATGGGCGTTTTATGTCCTATTTCACACTAAATATGGTATAATTGGTAAAAACTTACAGTTTTTACCAATTATTTTTGTTAATTTTTGAATTGGGAAATTTTGGGAAATATCTTGAAATAATTTCCATATTATGGTAAAATATGGTTGTGTTAAAAAACGAAAACAAGAGCCGCTTTGCGGCGGAATGGAGATCAAAATGGAACGTACAACAGAAACCAGGAATGCGAAAATACTTATAGCCGACGAGAACGTGTCTGCACGAAGCCAGCTTTGCGACCAGCTTCGCCGCGCAGGCTTTCGAAACATCGACGAGGCAACCAACGGTGAGGAGGCGCTGATCAAAATAGGCAGGACCCACCCCGACGTGGCGATCATCGACGTGTGGCTCTCAAAGGTGGACGGCATCGGCGTTCTCCGCAACTCCTCGGCATTGGATTTCGGGAAGGACAAGCCCACTTCCTTCGTAATCCTTTCCGCTGTCTCAAATCAGAATATTTTCATTGAGGCATCGGGTGCGGGTGCAGAGCTATGCCTTCTTCGTCCCTTTGACACAGAGAGTCTGGTGCGCCACATTGACAGCATCTGCGCCTCCCGCAGAAAGACCTCGGGAACCGCTGAAAAGAGTTCGCCCGACACCTCGGACATCGAAGCGCAGGTAACGCAGATAATCCATCAGATAGGCGTACCCGCCCACATCAAGGGCTATCAGTATCTGCGCACCGCTATTCTTTTGACCGTCAGCGACAGCGATATTATCAATTCCGTCACCAAAATACTCTACCCCTCCGTGGCAAAGAAATATTCGACCACAACCTCCCGCGTTGAGCGCGCCATTCGCCACGCCATTGAGGTGGCGTGGGACAGAGGTGACGTTGACACCCTCAATTCCTATTTCGGGTACACCATTCAGAACAATCGCGGCAAGCCCACAAATTCCGAGTTTATTGCCATGATCGCCGACAACCTGAGACTGAAATATAAAATGTACAGATAGAAAAAACGGAAAGGCTCTCGCCTTTCCGCTTTTTTATCCCATCATTGGGTATCTTCCTTTGTAAATCTCAACAGCGTCTGCAATGTTCTCAAAATCCTTTGGAACCGCAAAGCTCGGCATTTTGTCAAATTTATATATCTCCGCGTTCTCGAGCATTTCCGCCACGAACTGAGAGCATACGTATCTCCGCTCAAAGCTGACACGAATTTTGAAATACCGAAGGAACGCGCCGAGAAAATCGTATTTATAGTCCTCAGAACGGGACAACATCTGCTCAAGGTTATTCCTCAGCCTATTATACTGCCTGTCACTGACCTCAAGCTTGAATATTCTGCATCTGGTGCGGTGGAAAACCTCGAAAAATCTGTCCGAGGGCTTTTGCACCACAAGACCGGCATCAAGGAAATTACGAAGCCTCTTTCTGCCGAAGGTATATATGCGGTCGCACTCCTCGCTGAGACAAATTCCCACGTGACTGTATGAATATCTCGTCATTAGCTTCACAAATCGCGCAGGCAGAGTGCCCGTGTGCATCTGAATTATATAAACGTATCTCTTTTCCATGCTGTCCTCAATTCAGACCGTCCCGGTCATGTCAGTCTTCGGAGCGCTCTCCGAGAATCTGTCTGTACTTTTGATAGAAGCTCTCAAAATATCCGCCGTCAAGGGCATCGCGGATTTTTTGGGTCAGCTCGTTATAGAAATAAAGGTTGTGCATGACCGCCAGGCGCATACCGAGGGATTCCTTCGCCTTGATAAGATGGCGAACGTAGGAACGGCTGTAGTGGCGGCAAGCGGGACAACCGCAGTTCTCGTCAAAGGGACGGGGGTCGCGGGCATACTTTTCGTTGCACAGGTTCATTTTTCCGTGCCAGGTAAAGAGATTTCCGTGGCGGGCATTACGGCTGGGCATAACGCAGTCAAAGAAATCAACGCCTATGTGAACCGCCTCCAGAATGTTGCAGGGGGTTCCGACACCCATGAGGTATCTGGGCTTGTTCTTTGGCATATGAGGCTCGACCGCGTCGATAATACGGTACATATCCTCTGTATCCTCGCCAACCGCCAGTCCGCCGATAGCATAGCCGTCAAGGTCGAGCTCGGCAATGGTGTGCATATGCTCGATTCTCAGATCCTCATAAGTGCCGCCCTGGTTGATACCGAAAAGCATCTGATTTTTATTGATGGTCTCGGGCAGAGAGTTCAGTCGCGCCATCTCATTTTTGCAGCGCACAAGCCAACGAGCGGTGCGCGCGCATGAATTCTTTACGTAATCGTAGGGCGCGGGGTTCTCAATGCACTCGTCGAACGCCATGGCAAGGGTGGACGCCAGGTTCGACTGAATCTGCATACTCTCCTCGGGTCCCATGAAGATGCGCTTTCCGTCGATGTGAGAGGCGAATTTAACGCCCTCCTCGGTTATTTTGCGGAGCTGTGACAGCGAAAACACCTGGAATCCGCCGCTGTCGGTGAGAACAGGTCTGTTCCAGTTAAAGAACTTGTGGATACCGCCCATGTCACGGATAAGCGTGTCGCCGGGGCGCAGGTGCAGGTGAT
>CAZISP010000153.1:0-4230 GCA_964541955.1 uncultured Lachnospiraceae bacterium | reverse complement strand
AGAAACGATATCGCGTGTATCTCTTGCGATAACAAGCTCCTCGTTTGTGGGAATAAGGAATACCTTAACCGAGGAATCGGGAGTAGAAAGCGTCATGATGTCGCTCTGTCTGAAGCCCTTTTCGTTCTGCTCACGATCAAGCTTGATACCGAAAGGCTCAAGGCCCTCGATGATAGCCTGACGGAGACCTACCGTGTTCTCACCGATACCTGCGGTAAATACGATAGCATCAAGGCCGCCCATGGCTGCCGCATAAGAACCGATGTACTTTCTTACCTGATAAGAAAGCATAGAGAGAGCAATAGTTGCCTTTTCGTCTCCCTCACTTGCCTTTGCACAAAGCTCACGGCAGTCAGCGTAGCCGCCGATTCCGAGGAATCCGCTCTTCTTGTTCATGAACTCGCTCATTTCATCGGGAGTCATGCCTGTCTTGTTCATAACGTAAGTAACAGCCGCGGGGTCCATATCACCGGTTCTTGTACCCATGATAACGCCGGCAAGGGGTGTGAAGCCCATGGAAGTATCAACGCACTTGCCGCCCTTAACTGCGGTAATGGACGAGCCGTTACCCAGGTGGCAGGTTACGATCTTTGTTTCCTCTGCGGGCTTGTCGAGAAGCTTGATCGCCTCAGCGGAAACGAAGCGGTGAGACGTACCGTGTGCACCGTAGCGGCGAACGCCGTACTTCTCATAGATATCGTAGGGCAGACCGTACATGAACGCCTTTGCGGGCATGGTCTGGTGGAATGCGGTGTCGAATACGAGAACCTGAGGCTTGTCGGGCATTGCCGCCGTACAACCCGCGATACCCATAAGGTGAGCGGGAGTGTGGAGAGGAGCGAAGTCATAGCAAAGCTTCAGCTTCTCGATAACCTCGTCCGTAACGAGAGCGGACTCAAAGAAGTAGGAACCGCCGTGGACGACTCTGTGACCGATAGCACCGATCTCGTCCATGCTCTTGATGCAGCCGTGCTCGTCGCTCATAAGAGCCTCGATTACGACCTTCATTGCCTGCTCGTGGTTTGCCATATTGATCTCTGCCTCATATGATACGCCCTTTACAAGCTGCTTGTGAGAGATCTTACCGTCGATGCCGATACGCTCGCAGTTACCCTTTGCCAGAACCGATTCGTTCTCCATATCAAAGAGCTGATACTTGAGAGAACTGCTTCCTGCGTTGATTACGAGAATTAACATTGAAAAACCTCCAAAAATGTAGTATAATATATTACAGTTAAGTATTATACATCATTTTTTTCCAAATTTCAATAGAAAAGGGGAATTTTTAAGTGAAAAAAACAAAGACGGCGGCACTGATATGCGAATTTAACCCCCTGCACACGGGACATGAATATATTTTAAGTGAGATGAGGCGGGAGAGAAACGTCATCTGCATCATGAGCGGCAATTTCGTTCAAAGAGGCGGGGTTGCTATCGCAGACAAATTTACGCGGGCAAAAACCGCCGTGCTCTCGGGCGCGGACCTGGTAGTAGAACTTCCCTTCCCCTGCGCCATGGGAAGCGCCGAATATTTTGCCGCGGGTGCGGTGAGCGTCCTTGACAGGCTCTCATGTATTGACGAGCTTTGGTTTGGGTGCGAGTGCGGCGACGCGGACGCTCTGACCGAAGTGGCGTCAAATATGCTCGGCGAAAAATATCTGTCGGCACTATCGGGGGCAGGCTCCGACGAGGGGCACGCGGCGGCGAGCCAAAGAATTTACAATGAACTGTTCGGCGATTGTATGCATCTTGAGAGCCCCAATAATCTTCTGGCAATCGAGTATATAAAGGCTCTCATTCGCCTGGGCTCGGACATAAAGCCGGTTGCAGTCAAGCGCGAGGGCGACTTCCACAGCGAGACTTTGGGCGACGAAAAATTCCCCTCGGCAACAGCTGTAAGGAGGGCGATCTTCGACGGCGGCGACATTCCCTCGGAATTTATGCCCGCACCTGCCGCCGGTGTACTTGGGCAGGCGCAATCAGACGGACTTTTCCCCGCCTGCGAGGACGGACGTGCCCTGCTCTGCGCCCTCAGGCTTGGTGACAGCGAAAAATTCTCCCTCTGCGGCGGTGCCTCGGGCGGTCTCGCAAACAGAATAGCGGCAACGGCGCATGAGAGCGGCGACATAGAGGAGTTCTTTTCGCTGCTGGCAACGAAAAAATACACCGATGCAAGGCTGAGGCGCACCGTTTACAACTGCCTTTTCGGCATAACCGACGCAGATCTGCGCCGTGAGCCCGATTACACGCAGGTTCTTGCGCTGAATTCTACCGGACGCGAGCTTCTCTCACAAATCCGTAAAACCTCCCGCATCCCCGTGGTCACAAAGCCCGCCGACGTGCCCGAAAATTCAAGGCAGGCGCGTCTCACGGATACGGCGGACGCCTACTTTACGCTAACGCTGCCGCAACAAAGGGAAAGCGGTTTTTTCAAGAAAATGTCGCCCTACGTCAGCGAAAAAAAGGAATAAATTCATAAAGTTTACAAAATTCGATTGACTTTGTATGAGATGTATTGTATAATTAAAAAGATAGTAATACCAATGGAGGATTTTTTATGGAAGAGTTAAAGAAGGTCAGCGGAAAGTACCTTGAGTACAAGGGCAAGCCCCTGGTTCGCGAGGGCGACACTATTTGCTACGGCGACAAGACCGACAAGTGCTTTCTTATCCTTGAGATAATGTCATACAAAAAGGTAGGAGAAAACGAGATCCCCGACAAGATATTCATTCAGGTCGTTGACTCGGAAAATCCCTCGAAGATAGTAAAGCAGGGCGAGAAGAGCGGTCTTTACGATGCATTCGGCATCGGACTCATCTGGCTCGAAATGGCAAACAAATAAAAAAAGGTAAGCCCCTCGGCTTGCCTTTTTGCACTGGACAGCCGCACGGCGGCGGAATGGAGAACAAAATGAAACACTTGATATTTAAGCGACTCAGCACAGCCGCCCTTGCCGCTCTCATGGCTCTCAGTCTCTTTGCCTGCGGCGGAGGAGCAAAGGATTCAGAGACGGACACGGACACCACCGTGCCCGAAACGACGGAGACGGCAGCTCCCGAAACCGAGGAGATACCCGTCGTCGTTGTCCCCGACTATATAAATCCCTTGACGGGGCTTGAAAGCGACAAGGATCTTTCCACAACCCGCCCCGTTGCCGTTATGCTCAACAACCTGCGCGCGGCTATCCCTCAGCATTCCATCTCTCAGTGCGACATTCTCTACGAATGCCTGGCAGAGGGCGGAATCACCAGACTTATGGGCGTTTTCGCAGACTACGAGTCGGTTGGGGTTATCGGGTCCGTCCGCTCGTCGAGACACTATTACATAGATCTGGCGCAGAACCACGATGCGCTGTACGTTCACGCAGGTGCCAGCACCTATGCGTACACCGAGCTGGCAGAGCGCGATATTGACAATTTCGACGGCGTTAATATGTACCTGCCCGGCATGTTCTACCGCGATCAGGACAGACTTCAAACCATGTCTCTTGAGCACACGCTCATGACCACGGGCGAAAATATCAAGAACGGTATCGCGTTCAAAAAATACCGCACCGAGCTCAAAGAGGGCTTTAGCGGAAAAACGGCGTTTGCTTTTGCCCCCTACGGCGAAACGGTTGTGCTTGACGGCGGGGAATCGAAATGCATCTACCTGCCCTACTCTACCTATCAGCAGGCAAGATTTGATTACAACGAGGAGGACGGCAAATATTACCGCTTCCAATGGGAGGACACCGAGCACCTCCCTCACGTGGACGGAAACAACGGCGAGCAGATCAGCTTTGACAACATCTTCATCGTATTCTGCCCCACAAGCAGAATTCCCGGCGACTCCTACGGCCGTCTCGACGTTACTACCGAGGGCACAGGCACGGGCTACTACATCACGGGCGGCAAGTACGTGCCGATCACATGGGAAAAGCCCACGGCTGATTCCGCCATCACCTACTACGGGCCGGACGGCAATCCTTTGATGGTAAACCGCGGAAAGACCTTCGTTTCTATCTTCCCCACATCGTCAAAGGACAACGTTAACCTCAACTACACACCCGCAAACTGACAAATAAAACCTCGGGCGAGCCACATTGGCTCGCCCGAAAAATTTAAGTTACGGTTTTTTGAAAAAACACTTGACAATGCTCGCTTTTTGTGGTAAAATACAAGGCGTTGAACGTCTGCTACTATGGCGCAGCAGGTAGCGCACGTCATTGGTAATGACGAGGTCATCAGT
>CAZISP010000152.1:0-4272 GCA_964541955.1 uncultured Lachnospiraceae bacterium | reverse complement strand
ATGCTGAACGTCCTGATAAAGGCGTTCATTACTCCCATTGATCGCGAGGATATTCTGGCGGTAAGTCAGAACATAGACGAGCTGAGCGACAAGATCGAGGACGTTCTTATCAGAATTTATTTCAACCGGGTAAAGGTTATCCGTCCTCGCGCTGTTGAGTTTGTTTCTCTTGTGAACCGTTGCTTTGGCGAGGTGCTTGAGATGCTTCGCGAATTCGGTGATTTCAAGCACTCAAAGACGTTGAAGGATCATCTGATCAATATTAACTCTCTCGAGGAGCAGGCTGACAAGCTTTATATCGACTGTATGTACGAGCTTCACGACGGCAATACCGACGTTCTTGAGGTTATCGCCTGGACAGACGTTTACACGTACCTTGAAAAGTGCGCCGATACCTGCGAGCACATCGCGGATCTGGTTGAGAGCGTTGCAATGAAGAACAGCTGATAAAGAAACAAATATTTCGGGGCGTTCGCGGAACGCCCCGAAATATTTTTCGTGGGATGTTGTTTCTCTGCCGATCTTGTGGTAAAATAGAGACGAAATGAAGGCAAGACGACTCCACCTGCGGTTGATAACTCCCCATTCAACCGTCAGTGTGTGGATTTTTCGGGCAGTCGCTGATAGAATGTAAGCGAAAGGAGGTCACCGTATGGATCAGGTAAAGATCGGAAGATTTATTGCCGAGTGCAGAAAGAGCAAGAGGTTGACTCAGATGCAGTTGGCAGAAAAGCTGAATATCACCGACAGAGCGGTATCCAAGTGGGAGACAGGCAAGGCGATGCCGGATTCCTCAATTATGCTCGAGCTGTGTGATATTCTTTCAATCAACGTAAACGATTTATTATGTGGGGAGGTAGTTACAATGGATAATTACAACAAAGAACTTGAAAACAATTTGCTTGAAATGGTGAAGCAAAAGGAGGATGCGGACAAGAGACTGCTGTTTCTTGAATATTTTGTGGGCGTGGTGCTCCTTATCTTTATGCTGGCTTTGACGATGATCGCATCACTGGCAGAGATGGAAGAGTGGCTTCGGATCACGCTTATTCTGATCGGGTTTGCGCCACTCGTTATCGCGGTTCCTTTTATGATCAAAATTGAGCAGACTGCGGGCTACTATGAATGTCGCAAGTGCGGTCACAGATACGTGCCCGGGTATGGCAGCGTTTTCATGGCTATGCACATGGGCAGAACGAGATATATGAAATGCCCCGAGTGCGGCAAAAAGTCCTGGCAGAAAAAAGTGCTCACCAAGAAATGAAAAAGATACTCCGACAGACTTAAAGTCTGTCGGAGTATCTTTTTGTCAAGAGTCGGAAATTGTGATTCCCGTTTCTGTGTGACGAATGTATTTTGTGTAATATTTGTTATTGGTCGTATCGTTCACACGAACGACGATTACATGCGCATCACCCTCCGTGCGCCTTGCTATTGAATATGCGCCGTCGGTGACGGGACCGAGCTGTATGTAATTGACAGCCGAGCCGCCGAGAATCTGTGCCATGGTGAAATAGTTGCCGCCTATCATTGCGCTGACGAGCTGTCGGACGGCATCATCGCCCTCGAAGCCGAGCAGAACCCAGTTTGCTATATCGGTGATGACAGCGTCATCCTGTGCCTCAGAGTCCGTATAGCTCTCCGTCAGGAACTCAATGGGCGATTTGAACGTGCTCACGCGCCAGCCCTCGTCTGTTTTCTCAAGTCGGCAGTCGTAGCTGATATCCACGTCATCGCCCTCGTGGGTCTTGTTTATTGTAAACGTAACCGTGGCGGATTTGTCCTCGATTGCCGCTATCTCATAGCTGAATTGTACGTCGATGTCGGTGTGTTCCGAGGTGTAGTTGCCGAGACGGTAAAGCATTCCGTTTTCTTCCGCGAAGATTTGCTCGCCGTTGTCACCTCTGAACTCGAGAATGCTTCTCACGGCCTTTTCCGTGAAGGTCGTGCCAAGAAGCGCTTCAAGCTCTGCCATGGTCGCGATCTCGGGTAGGATTGCCTTGAAATACGTGTTGCCTTCGAAGGTGATGCTTTCCTCCGGGTTGGCAATGTCGGTCGTCACGTAGGGAGTGAACCAAGGGTAGTACGCAAGGGCTGAGCCGATCATCTCGGTGATCTCGTCCTCGGTTTCCTTCTGTGCTATCATCTTTTCAAGAACCGATTCGGAGTTCTGCTTTTCGAAGGTTTTCTGCCCCATGGAGCCCAGATAGTCATAAGTGTAGTTGAAAACGTCGCCACGGTAAATAAAGAAGAGCAGGGGGGTTCCCGTGGTGCTTCTGCAGTACAGGCGCATCTGATCGTCGAAGTACATCTGATAGGTGAGCTTGAAGCGACTCCAATCCTTGTCGCCTATATTGTAAGCGATCTCTACGCTGTAAATGTCGATCCTTGTGGCCTCGTCGAGCTCGATTGAGGCGTACTCGGCAAATTTTGTGACCTCGTAATCTGCAAACAGGAGCGCTTCAACTCTGTTCTCCTGCACCCATTTCTGCATCTCGTCCAGTCGGAGCTGCTCGGACTTGCCGCCGTCGTCAACGTAGAACTTCCAGGTCTGGGCAAGGTCGTAGGATACAAAGTAGACGGTGTTTGTTATTTCCTTTTTATCATTATAGATGTTTATGGGGATATTTATTTTCTCTCCGTCATAGAAGGGCTTGCCCGCTTTGGCGTAGGCGTCCATGACGCTGTCGGGAACCACGACGTAGAGAGGGCGCCAGCTTTTTCCTCCGTCTGTGGTGAGATAGACGTTAGGCTCATTTGCCGCCTTTGAGTGAAAGTCGTAGGATATTATTCCGATATCCCGGCTTAAAAAGGTGCCGTATTCGAGAAGATCGTGCCAATCCTGCTCGGGCGGAGCCTCCTCCTGCTTCTGCCAGGTCTTGCCGCCGTCTTCGGTTATGTAAATGAAGGTGTTGATGGTGCCGTCAACGGCGATAAGCGCGCCGTTTCTGGGGGTCCAGAAGGTGGCGACGAAATTATCTATGGTATCCATTTCGCTTTTCAGGCTGAGAGTGCTTTGCGTCCAGCTTGTGCCGCCGTCGTCAGTCGAGGCGAACTGGATGCTTGGCATACTGATGTCGGGACAGTAAATCACGAACATCTTGTTGCTGTAAATCTCAAGCTTCATTCTGGGGTACGCCGTTGAGGAATTGTTGTAGATGAACGGGGTCTCGATAATATTCTCTCCGTATGCGCCGCGGATAACGATCTTCGAGGCGTTCACATCCAGATATGCACCCTCGTCGGGAGCGGGATAGTCGCTCTCATCCTCGAAATGGGTCTTTCCGATGCCGAGATCGAGAGAAAGGCCGGCGTTGTTACGTATTATTTCCTTGCTGCCGCACCCGCACAGGGCGAGAGCGAGCAATAAAAGTGCCGCCGCGGCGGCTGTTTTTATAATATTGGTCTTTATTTTCATTCAGGCCTCCGATTTTGCGCCGGAAACGGCTTTTTGCCAACGGAAGATACTGTCAAAACTCTTCCTTTTTAATATATAAGGGATTATACCACGGTTTTTTCTATTTTTCAATAGATTATTTATGAATAAACTGCTTTTGCGGGTGGATTTGAGATGTTTTTCGGCGGTTCGGGGTATATTTGGTGCAAAATGCACAAAAAATAGACAAAAAGTTCTCGTATTTTCTATAAAAATAATTTTGAGAAATTTCTTGCAAAACAGACGAAGTTGGTGTATAATAAGTAGGTCTGGCACTATGCGATGAAGCGGGAGATTGCTGCTTTGGCAGGTAACTTCCGTGGAGTATGTCCGTTAATCGGGCGGGACAAATTTCGGTACATCGTTTCTCACCACCGGCTTTACCTCGGTGAGCGTGTGCCATGTGTTTCCAGGCTTTTCGGATATTTCCGGAAGCTGAGCTTGCGTCTCGGTTTTCCGGTTTTTGTAAGGAAAGTCACGAAACGCACGGCACGGTGTACATTCGATTTGGCCCCATTTTACAAAACATCTCCGCCGGACGGTTTCTTCATTATATAAAATGACGAAACGCGAGAGATGAAATCTAAAAGGAGGCACAAAAAATGGCAGTAAAGGAAAAGATCAGAATCAAACTGAGAAGCTACGACAACACGCTGGTTGACGCGGCTTGCGAGAAGATCGTTGCGGCAGCAAAGAGAAACGGCGCTGAAGTATCCGGTCCCATCCCGCTTCCCACAGAGCGCGAGATCACAACTATCCTTCGTGCGGTTCACAAGTACAAGGACAGCCGTGAGCAGTTTGAGATGAGAACTCACAAGAGACTCATTGATATCATC
>CAZISP010000151.1:0-4299 GCA_964541955.1 uncultured Lachnospiraceae bacterium | reverse complement strand
TTACGTTCTAATAATTCAACATTGTCGGGCTGTTCAAGTAATTGCTTATTTACTTTTTCAAGAGCATTAAGATAGTGGTTTTGTTGCTTTTCTACAACTTTTCGCTCCATTTCTAATTCTTTTTGAAGTTTAGCTTCTTCTCGCATTTGGGCTTTTAATTCTCTTTGTTCTTCTTTTTCCTGTTGTTTCTTTTGTTGATACTCAAAGGCTAAAGCCAGCTCGTCAAGTTTTAAGCGACCATAATACCCAGTAATAGAAATACCCATTGAAACGCCCAATTTAGAAATGGCATTTATAGATGTGTTTATTCGTTTTACCGAGGCGTCATAATTACTATATTTAACCTTTTCTATTATTTCGTCACATTCGCTATTAAATGCTCGTAATAATAGTTTTTGTGTGTTGTTTACCATAGTGCGACCTTGAGAGGCGCTACCATTAACTGTCCAATTAGTGAAACCTATAACAGCGGTTTTATTTTTTATGCTTTCTTTTTGCTTGTTACGTATTTCAGTTAAGCGCTGTTTATATTGGTCGGAGTTAACAAAACTATACTTAGGCTCATAAAGACCAAAGGACTGTAATAAAATAGTTTCGTCCGTTTCTACGACTTGTTGTTTCTTATCTTCCAATTCGGCTTTTGTTCTATTTAATAAGTTTGTTTGTGCAGATATTTGGGTATTTATATTACTTATATCATTATTTAGGCGCTGAATTTCGCTTTTTAATCTAATAATGTCTTGTTGCTCGGGCAGTATAGCCTCTCTTAATTCGTTCAACGTTTTTCTTTGGCAATCGGGACACATACCTTCAATGTTAGTTTTTAGGAAAAAACCCGACTTTCCACAGTAAGTACATTTTGCCATAATTTAACCCCTCTTTAATTAGTAATCGAACGTTTGTTCTCAAAGTCCGTTTTATAGGACAGTTTATGTAATATTATAATATTGTGCTAAGATTATTTTGAATTTAAAGCCATTTCCTTTTGTTCGATAAGTCGTTCTTCAAAATTTCTTTTCATATCTGCTATTCTTGTTTCACAACATTTTTGTATGTCTGCTACTCTTAATTCGCAAAAGGCTTTAACATCTTCAATTCTTGTTTCATAAGATTTAATCAAGTCAGCTATTCTCATTTCGTATGTTTCTTTAAGTGATACGGTACTGTTTACTTCAATTTCTTTTTTCTTTTCGTAGCCTATAATTTCGTTTAAGTCGCCACCTAAAGATATGATAATTTTTGCTATAGTCGCAAATCTCGGGTCGGGTGTTTTGCCCGTAAAGATATTTCTTACAGTTTGTAGAGGTATACCGCTTAAATTTGCTATATCTTCAAAAGTAAAACTACCCGTTTCTTTTAGAGCAATAATATATTCTTTTACCTTTTCAATTCCAATTTCCATATTTAATCACCTTTTTTAAAATTTGATACGTTTAAAATAAAATTTGAATAAATAAAAACCAAACTCGGTTACATAAATTTCAAATTTGAGCGTTGATTTTTTGTTTGTAAATGTTTTACAATTCACCCAGTAAAAACCACTTGACGAAAAATTAATGTCAGTGTTAAAATTCGCAACAAGTACATAGCAACCGAAAGGAGTTAGACAAATGACAAACAATGAAAGAGAACTAATAAACATAATACGTGAAAACAAAAGCCCAGAACAAGCTCTACTTACCGCCGTACTTATTATTGGTGCTGTTTTAGAGCAATCTTTATCATATCGAGAACCATTTGCTGACTCTCGACAGGAACACGCCTAAACAATTCTAATAACATTTCCTCACCCTCGCTCAGTTTAATACTGTCGGGGGTGTTTTTTTGTCTTTCCATTGGAACGTCATAGCCCATTAACCATACAGGGTCTACGTCTAACGCCTCAGCCATCATATAGAGTCGGTCTTGCTTTGGCTCGTATGCGCCACTTATATATAGACTCAATGAGCCTTTTGGAACTTTTGCAAGTGTGCAAAGCTCTGTTTGTTTCATACCTCTTATATTTAACGCTTGGGATATTCTTTTACTACACGTTTCTACTCTGCCCGTATACAAGGTTGTCACCTCGCTTTCATTTTTTCTTTATAATAACACCGAGTTTGGAAAAAATCAATGTTTTTCGCCAATTTTCAAAATAAATTTGGAAATTCCTAATTTTTTTCTTGACATTTGCTTACAAATGGTGTACTATGTGTATAGTGAATTTGGAAAGCCAAACACACAAACTAAAAAAATCAACATCAAAAAAGAGGTTTTAGTAATGAAATTTATGGTCGTAGTTAATCAAAAGTATTTAGTAAACGTTGAGGCAAATACACACGGCGGGGCTGAACACAAAATATTAGACGATATACATTACGGTATAGAAACTTGTCAAGCGTTTACATTTGAGGAAATGACAACCGACACGTTTAAAGCTTTAGCTGAAAATTGCGAAACGATAAGCTACGACGAAATGGTTAAGCGTAGTAAAGATTACAAAGCAACGTTGGACGAAATAAAAGAAGATAACGAAATTGTAGAGAAATACACCAAACAGCTAAACGAACTTTACAAAGAAATAGAACTTGCAAAAGACAATATGAGAGTTAGTTTACATAATATAGAAATCGCCGAGCTGGAGCTTAAAGAAATCTGGTAATTAAAGACTACGGGGCGGTAGCAATATCGCCCCAAAAGGAGTAAAGGTTATGAGTAAACATTTACACGCCGTCCAGTTTAACGGTATTACATTTGGTATGGAAATAGAAACGGACACGGTGGCGTATAGAAATTTTAAAAAAAGCGTTAGCGTTGAAACGGTTATACACCCTTTGGGCTTTAAACAAAGAATAAAAACAGTGCCACACTTAACGTTAGCCTCAATTATGCGGGACGCACAGTGGTTAGTATCGGAAAGAAAGCTGTTTGACAAAATTACCATAGACAGTTATTTAGACGGTGGGTTTATATATGTTAAGTACACCGATAGCTTTGATTTTAACAAACGTACGTAAAGGAGGCTACAACGTGAAACAGGTAATATCTAAAGACGGTAAAGTGCTGTGTGTTACAACAGCGCCATACCCCGCAAAAGTAGTTAAGGAAATGAAACAAGCGGGTTATAAAGTTACAAATAAGGAGTGTTAAGTGTGACAGGGTCAAACTTTAAATATCTTAATAGGCACGACGAATATTTAGAAAAACTATTACAAGAGCTTTACGAGTTAAGGGCTAAATATTGGGACGCTGAAAGGGACACTGATAACGTATATTACTTTGTTAATTTGCGAAACCTTTTAGGCAAAATTCAAAAAAAGAGTGGCTAATATACGCTCGGTATCACGACAGCGTAAGAGGTAACGTGAGTTTATTAAAAAGTTTTTGTCGCCAGCACAATATAGCAAATTATTAAAAGGAGCGTTAAAAATGGCAAGTAGAAATTATAAGTATTACCAACCAAACAAAAAGGACTTAAAGGACGACTACGGCGACTGTGTTATAAGGTCGTTTACAAAGGCAACGGGTAAAGAGTGGTTGGAGGTGTTCGACGAGTTAGTACCGATAGCCAGAGAGTTACAATGTATGCCGAACAGCAAAGCCTGTTACACACGTTACCTAACAGAAAACGGCTTTACATATCACGGCATAAGCAACGCCAAAGGAACAAAACGCCCAACGGTTGACCGTTTCGCAAAAGACCACGAAACTGGTGTATACGTACTGGTAGTGGCTAATCATTTAGTAGCGGTGGTAGACGGCATTTACTACGATACGTGGGATAGCGGTCATAAGAGCCTATACGGTTACTGGGAAAAGGAGGTATAAGTATGGCTAAGAACTGGTTAACCGACGAGCAAGTAGAAAAGGAAATAGAGAGCCTTAAACAGTCGCCCTATGTAAAACTTGCGAGGAAAGACGCAAGAATTAAATATAAGCGCAGACAGGCGTTGTATAATTTGCGTGACCTCGAAAAGAAAGGTAAGGAGCTTGCAAAGGCGGGTATTACAATGGATATACTCGAAAAAATGGACGCTGAATATGGCGAATAACGCAGAGTGGCACCCGAAAGGGTGTTAATGCGGGACACCAAGTGTGGTGTGCGGTCACAACCCCCGCATAAAAGAAATAAAAAAAGGTGGTGAAAATGTGAGTTTTAATCACGCTAAACTATTAGGGAAAATGCGGGAGTGTGGATATACTCAAAAGGAATTAGCTGAGGCTATTGATATGAACAAGTCTACGCTAAACCAAAAGCTAAAAAACAAGTCGCATTTTACGGCTGACGAAATGGACAATATAAGCAAGTTGCTTAATATT
>CAZISP010000150.1:0-4300 GCA_964541955.1 uncultured Lachnospiraceae bacterium | reverse complement strand
TTTTCCGCGCAGTCGGCGAGAGATTCGGATTTACGCTTGATACGCCAATTGAGGATTTTGACGAAAAACAGCTTGAGATCCTGCTTTACGGCTCGGGAGACGAAAAATACGCGGTCACACGCTACTTTGGCGGCGAAGCCCACGATCAGAAAACTAAATTCGACGGACTTATCCCCATGATCGAGGCACGTATGAATATGTACGGCAACGATTATTACCAAGAATTTATCATCGAGCGGGATTGCCCCAAATGTAAGGGTTCGCGCCTGTCACCGATAATTTTAGCTGTGACCGTCGGCGGCATGAATATTCATCAGTTCTGCTCTCTGTCGGTGCAGGAGGCTCTTGACGCGGTTCATAAGATGACCTTCAGCGAAATGGAGCAGGAGATCGTCCGTGAGATAATCAAGGAGATAAAATCCCGCCTGGGGTTCCTTGTAAGCGTTGGTCTTGACTATCTGACGCTGACCCGCAGAGCGGGTACGCTGTCGGGCGGCGAGGCGCAGAGAATCCGCTTGGCGACCCAGATAGGCTCGTCTCTTGTGGGCGTGCTCTATATTTTGGACGAGCCCAGCATAGGTCTCCATCAAAGGGATAATTCAAAGCTCATTGCCACCCTCAAAAAGCTCCGCGACCTCGGCAACAGCGTTCTCGTGGTTGAGCACGACGAGGAGACCATGATGGAATCCGACTATATCGTTGATATCGGTCCGGGCGCGGGTGTCCACGGCGGTGAGCTGGTGGCTGTCGGCACGCCAAAGGAAATAATGAAAAGCAAGAAGTCCGTTACGGGCGCATACCTCAGCGGCAGACGGCTCATTGAGGTTCCGAAAGTGCGTCGCCCGGGAAACGGCAAGCACTTGACTGTGGTCGGTGCTAAAGAGCACAATCTGAAGGATTTGACGGTTGATATTCCTCTCGGTTGCTTTGTTTGCGTAACGGGCGTTTCGGGCTCGGGCAAGTCCTCTCTTGTGAACGGAATAATTCACCCTGTACTGGCAAAAAAGCTGAATCGTGCCATGACCTATCCCGGCCTCCATACTCGCATTGACGGTATAGAAAGCCTTGATAAGGTCATTTGCATCGACCAAAGCCCCATCGGCAGAACTCCCCGCTCGAATCCCGCAACCTACACAAACGTTTTCTCGGATATCCGCGACCTGTTCGCAAAGACCCCCGATGCAAAGGCGAGGGGATACACCTCGGGAAGATTTTCCTTTAACACAAAGGGAGGACGGTGCGAGGCTTGCGAGGGCGACGGCGTAAAAAAGATTGAAATGCATTTCCTGCCCGACGTTTACGTAAAATGCGACGTTTGCCACGGCAGACGCTACAACCGCGAGACACTTGAGGTGAAATACAAGGATAAGAGCATTTCCGACGTGCTTGACATGACGGTTGAAGAGGGAATCAAGCTGTTCGACGGTATTCCGAAGATAGCAAACCGCCTCAAGACCATTGCCGACGTTGGACTTGGCTATATCAAGATTGGTCAGCCCTCCACCACTCTTTCGGGCGGTGAGGCACAGCGCGTTAAGCTTGCTACCGAGCTTTCAAAGCGCAGCTCGGGCAAGACCCTTTATATCCTTGACGAGCCCACCACAGGGCTTCACACAGCGGATGTTGACCGCCTCATTGAGGTGCTTCAGAAGCTTTGCGATGCGGGCAACTCAATCCTCGTTATCGAGCACAACCTGGACGTTATCAAAACAGCCGATTATATCATTGACCTTGGTCCCGAGGGCGGTGACGGCGGCGGTCGGATAGTTGCTGCGGGAACACCCGAGGAGGTTTCCGAGTGCGAGAAGTCCTACACGGGTCAGTATCTGAAAAAAGCACTTGCCTGGGGCAAGGATTTAACGGTTGACGGCTCTGAGTGCTAAAAAAGTTACTGATAGCGAAAAAATCATGTATAAAATTACCTGAAACTGAAAAGGCTGAAAAAGAAGCCTTTGCCGTTTTACGCGCCGTCAAAAAAACGCGAAAAACAGCTTGTTTTACAGGGAAAATGCGGTATTTACAATTAGTTAACAAAAAAATACAAAATAGTTCTTGACAAAAATAAATAAAAGTGGTACATTTTAAGCATGGATTAGCACTTGGGAGAAAAGAGTGCTAAAAACAGGAGGTGAAGCAAGTGAGCCGATGCGGCGAAGAGCTGAGCGCGAGAAAAAAACTCATTCTCAGAACGGTTATTGAAGCATATATAGCAAACGGCGAGCCGGTTGGTTCAAAATCGGTGCTGGAAAACGAAAAAATTTCCTGCTCGTCTGCCACCGTGCGCAACGAAATGGCAGAGCTTGCTGAACTGGGCTACCTTGAGCAGCCCCACACCTCGTCGGGACGTATTCCCACCCACCGGGGCTACCGTTTTTACGTTGATTCTCTTGCATCCGAGAACGGGGCTCTCTCCGAGGAGATCGCAGAACTGCGGGAAATGGGCGACGTTAGGGCCGTTGAAGCGGATAAGATGCTTGAGATGGCATCGAAAATCGTTTCCTCGGTGACAAATTACACGGGTATCGCCATAAAACCCCGTCCGTCCTCGGCGTTCATCAACCGATTTGAGATAATGTACCTCGACGAGCATAACTTCATTATCGTAATGCTTCCGTCGGTTGGAAAGCTCAGATCAAAGAATATCCACTGCGATATCGAAGTGACAAAGGAAAACGCCGAGAGCCTTGCGGATGCGCTGAACGCTTGCTTTGCGGGTCTTCCCGCCGAGCATATTTCGCTTCCTGCCGTAATGAAATTCGAGGGCATGACAGGCGCGCTTCGCAGCTTGTCGGGCGATATAATAAAGAACGTTTACGACGTGCTCAGCGAGATAAACGGCGGCGAGCTTCATTGCTCGGGCATCGATCATCTGCTTCAATATCCCGAATATTCGGATGTGGGTCAGCTCAAAGAAATCATCGGACTGCTTGAGCGGAAGGACGATATTCTCAACATCGTGTCCGACAGCGAGGGCGAGGATATGCGAGTGCTCATCGGTAAGGAAAGCGCCCTTGAGGTAATGAATAATTCCTCGTTCGTTTTCAAAACCATCAAGAGCAACGGCAAGCCCATCGGCGCTATCGGAGTTCTTGGCCCCACCAGAATGGACTATGCAAAGGTTCTTGCGACCGTGGCGGCAATAGCCGAGGCCATGGGCGGCTCGACAGGCTCGAATCTGCTCCCCGGCGGTAAAACGGAAAATAAGTAAAATATCCACTTGGAGGAAATAATGGAAGAAACTAAAAACACAGCCCCCGAGACTGCTGCGGAAGAAATAAAGCAGCCCGAGGGAAAGCCCGAGAAGGGCGAAAAAAAGAAGCTGAAGGCACTTGAAGCCGAGCTTGAAAAGCTTCAAAAAGAGCTTGAAGCAAAGCAAACGGAGCTTGATGAGGCAAACGACAAGTATATGCGTATGATCGCGGAATATGATAACTTCCGCCGCCGCTCCGCAAAGGAGAAGGAAACCATATACGCCGACGCTTACGCCGATGCGTTGAGCGAGCTTTTCCCGGTCATCGACAACCTTGAGCGCGCCGCATCCTACAAGGACGCGGAAAACGTTTCAAAAGGCGTCGAGATGACCCTCAAGGCTTTCTGCGAGACCCTTGAAAAGCTTGGCGTTGCGGCAATAGATATGCCCGAGGATAAGCTTTTTGACCCGAATCTTCATAACGCGGTAATGCACGTCGAGGACGATGCATACGGTGAAGGTGAGATAGTTGAGGTCCTGCAAAAGGGATATATGCGCGGAGAAAAGGTTCTCCGTTACGCAATGGTAAAGGTAGCAAACTAAATAAAAAATATACAAACATTTCTTAGGAGGAAATAATCATGGCAAAAATAATCGGTATAGATCTTGGTACGACAAACTCTTGCGTTGCGGTTTACGAGGGAAGTGAGCCCATCGTTATCCCCAACCCCGAAGGAGCGAGAACAACTCCCTCTATCGTAGCGTTCTCCAAGACAGGCGAAAGAATGGTAGGTCAGGTTGCAAAGCGCCAGGCTATCACAAACCCTGACCGCACGGTCATCTCTATCAAGCGTGACATGGGTAGCGCAAAGAAGGTATCCATCGACGATAAGAGCTACACACCTCAGGAAATTTCCGCAATGATCCTTCAGAAGCTGAAGGCAGATGCAGAGGCGTATCTCGGAACTTCTGTAAACCAGGCTGTAATTACCGTTCCCGCATACTTCTCCGACGCTCAGAGACAGGCAACAAAGGACGCAGGTAAGATCGCCGGTCTGGAGGTTCTCCGTATTATCAACGAGCCCACGGCCGCAGCTCTCGCATACGGCA
>CAZISP010000149.1:0-4345 GCA_964541955.1 uncultured Lachnospiraceae bacterium | reverse complement strand
ATAATTCCACTTCCAACTAAATAACGGGAAACGCTTGGCACCGCTTTGGCGGCATAAAGAAAGAAGGCAGATTTACATCTGCCTCATTCTATTGAGCTTAAATCAAGCTCTTGTAATCTTGCCTGAACGCAGGCAGTTCGAACATACGCTAACAGTCTTGGGAGTGCCGCCAACAACAGCTTTAACCCTACGGATATTAGGCTTCCATGTTCTGTTTGTCTTACGATGGGAATGGGAAACATTCTGTCCGAAAACAACGCCCTTTCCGCAAACACAGCATTTTGCCATACTGACACCTCCTTAGTGTACTAATGCACAAAAAATTACTTTTTTTATTACAGCATTTGAAATTATACCATATCATTCTCAAAAAAGCAATAGTTTTTTGAAATTTTTTTGATTTTTTCTTATCTTGACGAAAAATGGGTTTATTTGGATGGTTTCTATGTGAAAATAAACAGCCGAGAAGCTTCCTTCTCGGCTGTAATGCATCACTGCATATTGTCATTGCCCTGCTGAGGATTGTAGCCCTGCTGAGGGTTGTAGCCCTGCTGAGGATTGTAGCCCTGCTGGGGATTGTAGCCCTGCTGGGGGTTGTAGCCCTGCTGAGGAGGCACATAGCCCTGAGGGGGCATGTAGCCGGGAACTGCGGGAGCGTAATCCTTTTCGTCAGAGCAGAGCAGGAAGATACCGCCGAGCATGCTGCAGAACAGAAGAACGCATACGCATATACCCGTAGAAGGTTTTTGCGTTTTCATCTGGCTAAGGGCAATGCCGCCGAATATGAGGGGAAGAATGTACCAGAATCCAACGATCATGCCGATAATAATAAATACTTTTGCTGCTGTTTTCATTTTTTGTCCTCCGAAAACAAATTATTTGGTTTAGCCGAATAAATTGTATCATGTTTTTAACATTTTGTCAACAAAAAATGACAAAAAAACGAGAAAAATGTAAATTTACATCGTGAATAATCTGCCTCTGCCTATTAAACCTTCTCGGCAATGTCAAGAATGAGCTTTTCGGTCTTTTCCCAGCCGAGGCAGGGGTCGGTGATGGACTTGCCGTAGATGCCCTCGCCGATCTTCTGCGCGCCGTCCTCGATGTAGCTCTCGATCATCAGACCCTTGACCAGCTTTTTCACGTCCTCGTTCTGGGAACGGCTGTACATGATGTCCTTTGCGATTCTGACCTGCTCAAGGCACTGCTTGCCCGAGTTTGCGTGGTTGGTGTCAACAATGACTGCGGGGTTTTCAAGACCGCTCTTTGCGTAGATCTCGTTAAGCTTTGCAAGGTCCTCGTAGTGATAGTTGGATACCGACTTGCCGTATGCGTCAACGTAGCCGCGGAGGATAGCGTGGGCATATTCGTTACCTGCGCTCTCAACCTCCCATCCGCGGTAGATAAATGTGTGCTTGTGGTGAGCGGCTGTGATAGCGTTCATCATAACCGACAGGTCGCCGCCCGTGGGGTTTTTCATACCAACGGGAATATCAAGACCGCTGGCGGTCAGTCTGTGCTGCTGATTTTCAACCGAGCGCGCGCCGATTGCAACGTAGGAGAGCAGGTCGGACAGGTAACGGTGATTTTCGGGGTAGAGCATCTCGTCCGCGCAGCTGAAGCCGTATTCGGCAAGTGCTCTCATATGGAGACGGCGAATGGCAATGATGCCGCCCAGCATATCGGATGCCGCATCGGGGTCGGGCTGGTGGAGCATTCCCTTGTAGCCGTCGCCGGTTGTTCTGGGCTTGTTTGTGTAGATGCGGGGGATGATAAGGATCTTGTCCTTGACCTGATCCTGTACCGTGCGGAGACGCCCGATGTAGTCGAGAACGGATTCTTCATGGTCGGCAGAGCAGGGGCCTATAACAAGGATGAACTTGTCGCTGTCGCCGCGGAAGATCTTCTTGATCTCGGCGTCGCGGGCAACCTTTTCCTGCTGCATTTTGATGGATACGGGGAACTCCTCCTTGATATCCATTGGGATGGGGAGCTTTCTTTTGAAATTCATGTTCATTTTGGGATACCTCTATTTCAAATAAATTTTTTATTTATCAAAAAGCTTGCGCCTTTCGGTAGACTTTCTCATCATGGAGCGCATTTTCTCCGTGTCTCCGTTTACAAGCGCCGTGCGGAGTGTGTTAAAGGTCTCGGAAAAAGCGTCCATCTGGGCGAGAAGTGCAGGCTTGTTCAGCGTAAAAAGCTCGCTCCACATCTCGTCGTTTATTTTTGCGATTCGGGTCAGGTCACGGAAGGAGTCGCCCGTGTATTTCTCAAGCCCCGGCTCGTCGGAGGTGCACATGAGCGATACCGCTATGCAGTGGGTGAGCTGGGAGAGGAATGCGATCATTCTGTCGTGCTCGGCGGGGGATAGGCGGGTGATTTGTGCAAATCCAAGCTCTCGCCCAAGCTCCTCGCACATCCGTATGGTCTCCTCCTCGTTCTGCTCGGTGGGAACAACGATATAGTTTGCCACCTTGAACAGACTTGAATCGCTGTATTCGATGCCCGATAGCTCGCGCCCTGCCATTGGGTGGGCGGCGATGAACTCAACGCCCTCGGGGAGAAGATAGAGCACTCGGTCGATAATAGCTTCCTTTACGCCCGTTACGTCGGTGACGACCGCGCCGCTACGGATCATTTTTCCGTATTTTTCAAGCCACTCGGTGAAAACGTGGGGGTAGAGGGCGAAGATCAGAAGATCGGCGGATGACACCACTTCTTCGGTGACCTCTGTGTAGCCTTTTTCGATGTAGCCGTGCTCAAGAGCATAGTTCACCGAGGATTGATCCTTTGTTATGGCGGTCACGCGGTAGCCCTTTTCGCTCAATGCCTGAGCGTATGAGCCGCCGATAAGACCCAGACCCACTATAAGTATGTTAAGATTTTTGTCAAGCTTCATTTTTTTGCACCTCGATGTTCAGGGAAGTTAGTAGTTCAAAGAAGGACGGCAGGCTTTTTCTCACGCATTCCGCACCCTCGATCTCACAGCCGTAGAGAGTTCCGAGCACAGCCGTTGCCATGGCTATTCTGTGGTCGTTGTGGGAGTCAATAACGTCTGTGGGTGCGTGGAGCGGGGATTTGACAACGGTTATTTTGTTTTCCTCAACCACCACGTCTGCGCCGAATTTTGCAAGCTCGGCAGCCATGACCACGCCTCTGTCGCTTTCCTTTATTTTAAGCCTTGCCGTGTCGGTGAAGGTGGCGCCGTTTTTTGCCGCCGCCATTGCCATGAGAATGGGGGCAAGATCGGGACAGTCGGCGATTGAGACGGTGGGGGTGCCGCCGTCAAGCTCCGAAAACAGTCGGCGGTAGACCTTGTCGCCCTGGAGGGAATCCTCGCGCAAGCCCGTAACCGTGACAGACGAGCCTAAATGGTTCAGCGCCTCAAAAAACGCGGAGTTTGACCAGTCGCCCTCGACCACAAGGTCTCTCGGACAGTATTTTGAGTTGCCCGAAATCAAAAGAACGTTGTCGCCCTCGCGGCCGATCTTTACACCGAACGTTGATAGGGCTTCTACCGTCAAATCAATGTATGAAAGGCTCTGAAGCTCGCCCGCAAGGGTTATTTTGCTGTCGCCTTCAAGAAGGGGAAGTACGAACAGAAGTCCTGTTATAAACTGACTGCTTACGTTGCCGGGGAGAGTGTAATTGCCGCTTTTCAGCGAGCCGCTGACGGCGATAAAACCGTCGCCGCGCTCAAATTCAATGCCGTTTTTGAGGAAAACGTCCTCGTAAACGGTCAAGGGGCGCTCAAAGAGCCGCTTTGAGCCGCGCAAAGTTTTTTTCTCGCCTTCAAGCAACGCAATGGGAATCATGAATCGAAGTGTGCTCCCGCTCTCGCGGCAGAGAAGATCGCCCGTACCCTTGACCTTGCCCGAGAAGGTTGCGGTGTTGCCGCTGAGGGAATATTTATAACCGAGAGCGTCGAGACAGTCGAGAGTCGCGAGAATATCCTCGCTCATCTCAAGTCCGCGCACCCTGCTGTCGCCTGCCAGCGCGCCGCAGATAAGCAGTCTGTGGGCGGCGCTTTTAGACGGCGGCGCGGCAATTGTGCCTCTTGCCCTGCCGGGGATTATTCGAACGTTCATTTTGCACCTGCCAAAAATTCCATTGCTTCAAGGTAGCCGCGTATTCCGTGACCTGTGACGGTCTTTTTGCAAACGGGGCGAATGTAGCTTATCTGTCTGAAATCCTCGCGTTTTGATACGTCCGAGATGTGGACCTCGACGGTAGGAATAGAGACAGCCTTCAGCGCATCGAGAATAGCTATGCTTGTATGAGTGTACGCCCCGGGGTTGAACACGATGCCGTCGATCTTGCCGTAAGCCTCCTGGATCTTGTC
>CAZISP010000148.1:0-4346 GCA_964541955.1 uncultured Lachnospiraceae bacterium | reverse complement strand
CTATGATGATTTCACGAGTGAGACAAGCGAGGGCGGGTTGATCGATGTAACTACGTCCTGGAACAACGTCTCTCTTTCTTTCGTTGTGACGGATAAAGTTATCAATTCTGAAATGATACTTTTCAATTTGACACAGAAGGTGGAATATGACGTTGAATATATTGCGCTGAAAAATATTAAGCTTGTAAAAACAAGTTAAAAATACCCCAACGGCACCGTAAAAAATGCGGTGCCGTTTTTGTGCATTGTGGCGAAAATCCGTAAAAATTATGCATTTTATTGACATCAAAGATTCAAAAAGGTATAATATAAGACAGGCACAATCATGTGTATCTAAAAACGAAAGGAAAGGCAGAGAAGACTGCCAAAGAAAAAAACGTATGAAAAAAGCATCATTTACAAGATTGGCTTTCCTTATGCTTATTCTGTGTCTGATTTTGTCGGTTGGACTTGTATCCTGCGGCGAAAAAGACGAGGGACAAGCGAAGGAAACAGATAAAAACAATGTTGAAACTCTGAGCCCCGACCAGGCTCTGTCTGTTGACGGATATTCGATTGTCCGCGCGGATAAGGCAAACCAGACGATCAAGAGCGCGGCAACGGATCTCCGCGCAGCCCTCAAGGAAGCGTGCGGCGTTGAACCCAAGCTCACAACCGACTTCGGAAGCGTTCCCGCACAGGCGATTCTGGTGGGTGACACGAAAACTATGTCCGCATCGGGACTGAAGAATGACCAGTATCACATTCTCAGACAGGGCGATAGAATCGCAATTCTCGGCGGCAGCGACGAGGCTGTTGTAAACGGCATAAATTATTTTGTGGAAAATCTTGTTTGTGAGAACGGCTTTCTTTTGGCTGACGGCTATGACTACACGCTTGAGTCAAGCTACACCGTGTCGGGACTTGCGATCGGCGGTGTTCAGATCTACGAGGCCTTCGTTTTGAATAAACTTAACTACGATACATATGCCGAGAGCGTTTGCTCTGCCGTTATTAACAGAGTGGGTATTTCCGCTGAAATAACAAAGAGTGAGGAAAAAGCAAACATTTGCCTTACAAGCGATTCGTCATTTGGCATAACCGAGGGAAATTGGGGTCTGGTTGTAAAGGACGGAATGCTTTACATCATCGGAACGACGACCTATGAGCAGAAGGCTGCTTGCGACTACTTTGTAAAGCTTATTGAAACCTCAAGCGACGTGCTTGAGTTCAATGAGGGCACGGTACATACGGAAGAACTGATTACAAAAGAGGAATATTACAAGGATACCCAGCTTGTTATCTATCCCGAGTTCCCCGAGCAGGTAAGACGCAACTATGATTACAAGGTCACGGTATATCAGGGCGATAAGTCGGGGCAGATTCCGGTCTATAATCACACGATGGATTCGCGCGTAACCGACAGATCTATCGGCGGTGACAATTACCGCAGATTTGCGACCTTTGCTTTCAGCGGAGAGCAGGTAAGAGTCGATATCAAGGTTACACAGGATTTCAGCTACTATTCCGTAATTCCTTCCGCAAAGAATTTCAAGACCGAGTTCAAGGATGGCGTAATTTCCGTTTACCTTGATGAGCCCGACTACTTCATGATCCGTCTTGACGACGACGATAACTCTATCATCGCGGTTGCGGCGGACTATCCCGAGTATCCGGGTGACGTTCCCTCCAAGGACGATCCCAACGTTTACTATGTCGAGGGCTGGGTTGAGCCCGAGCAGGGACTGCTCGAGCTGACAGAGCCCGGCACGATTCTCTATATCGCTCCCGGCTCCGTTCTCAACGCAAGATGCAGGCTGAAGGGCGCTTATTCCCAGGTTCTGGGCAGAGGTGCGATTATCGATCCCTATGAAAATATTCACGAGTACGACGGACGTGTTGCCGGCTCTGAGGGAAGCGGCTGGAATATGCTCACTTTGTCCGGTGCGTATTCTAAATTTGACGGCCCGTTCCTTCTTGACGCGCGTTGCTTCAACCTGGCGATCAACGCATCAAACGTTGAGGTATATAACTACAAGGCGCTGTCCACTATGATGACAACCGATGGAATTTCGCTCTTTGGCGGCAATAATCATTACATCGAGCACTGTATCAATTATACGGGCGACAACTCCTTCGTATACAGCGTAGAAGGCTCTTATATCAAGGATTCCATTACCGGTACCACCTGCGCGATTCTGTTCCCTCAGGGCAACACGAAGGACGTTACCTTTGAGAATATCTACGTTTTCCGTGCAAACGACGGTTTTTTGAACAACCGTTATAATCCCAGTGAAAAAGATCTGAGCCACAGTGCAACGCTCATTAACTGCGACGCCATGGACTGTATAAATCTCCCTCACTTCTTCCAGGGAAGAGGAATGGGTATGCTTGAAAAGAATTTTTATTTCAACGGAATCTCGCTTCCCGCGCTTTCAAACGTAAGTAATCCTCATACCTCGGGACTAAGAGGAAACGTGGGTAGACTCGTCGAGATCGTCAACGGATCCGAGTATATCCTGACGGGCAACTATATTCTTGAATTCAACAATCTCTACATTGAGGGCGAGCTTATTGAGAACGATCGCTCCTTGAACAACGAGGGCGAGGGCTACTTTGACCTGTCCTTCAGCTCTGACGGAAAATATACGCCCGTTAGTCGCTTGATCTACAAGGTGAACTATACGGCGACAAACAAGGTTTATGTGGGTACGCTTCAGATTGCGCTTGAGAACGACGTTGTGGTTGACGGCGGCAAATATTATCTGCCTGCCTCAGAGATGCTCAAGGCGCTTCGCTCCGACGTCACAAAGCTTGAAACAAAGGACATCGGCGGCGTCGAATATGCGGAGGCAAGCAAGTTTGTTTCTGCAGGCGCGGCAGATGACGTTGAGATCGAGGACGGCAATGTTTACTTCACTGCTGTCGATCCCAGAGGAAACATTCTTCTTCCCGATGAGGGAGAGATAAGCGAGTGGAGCGACAGTGCACCTTGGCAGGTTGACCTTGTTTATTCCGAAGAGGACGGAGAAGAGATATTCTATATGTACGCTCGCAGCGAACAGTACGGCGGCGGTCTTGCGAGAGTGATCACCGAGGATATCAGAACGTATGGCGAGGGCTCGTATACTCTCAGCTTTATGATAAAGACCGAGGGTGTTGCTGCTGTCGGCCTGTCTGTCAACTATGACACCACTGAGAAGCTGTACTATCTGCACGGTGAACAGGTCATAAAAACCTCTGATGATTGGCAGGAAATATCGATCACCTTTGAGGTTACGGAAGAAATACTGGAGAGTGCAGAATGGTTTGGTTTTGTTATCTCGGGAAAAACCGCTTATCCAACCTCCTGCTTTACAATTAAGAACATTTCTCTTGAAAAATAAATCTATTCGTGCAAAAGCTCCCTTGTTGGGAGCTTTTGCGTAAAATATAGGCTGTTTATTTGCTTAAAAAGGGGTTTTATGAAAAAAATATTATTTAATTTAGCTCTGACAATCCTTTCTTTACTTGTTTTGCTGACGCTTGCTTCCTGCGGCGGAAATGATAATGCGGACGGGAAAGAAAACGGCGGCAGCTCTGCCGATACCGCGGAGCAACCCGTGCAGACGGGGGATGTCGTCGATCGGGGAGAGACAGGCGACGGCGGTGACGCAGGAGACGAAACCGAGCCCGTTGAAACCGAGCCGTCGGGCTACGATGAAAACGGCGTGCTCCTCCCAAGGGAAGAATACATGAATCAGCAAAGACTTGTTATCTATCCTGATTTTCACGAGGATATTAACCGAAACTACGATTATCGTGTTTCGGTCACGATGAACGGCAGGACACACCCGCTGACGGTTTATAATCATACGATGGAATACAGCATTTTCAACAGATCCATCGGAAGCGATATTTACCGTCGCTTTACAAGATTTGCTTTTTCGGGCGGCTCTGTGCGTGTGGATATAAAGGTATCAAAGGATTTTGAGGCATATTCCGTTATTCCCTCGGCAAAAAACTTCAAAAGCGAGTTCAAGGACGGCGTTATTTCCGTTTATCTGGACGAACCCGATTACTTTCTTATCAGACTTGATAATGACGACAACTCGCTTATCTCGGTTTGCGCGGACTATCCCGAATATCCCGGCGATATTCCCTCAAAGGACGATCCAAACGTTATTTATATTGATGATTGGTATGAGTCCGAGGACGGTCTGCTCTTCATTGATCAGCCCGACACCGTCATATACGTAGAGCCTCAAGCGGTGCTGAACTGCCGAGTGTATGTTCAAAAGGAAGCTACAAACACAAAAATGTTCGGCAGAGGGGCTGTGGTTGACCCCTTCAGCGATATTTACAGCTACAAGATTCGTGACGGAGGC
>CAZISP010000147.1:0-4348 GCA_964541955.1 uncultured Lachnospiraceae bacterium | reverse complement strand
TGCGGGCAGAACCGAGCAAAAAAGCGGCGGTGAGGGGCTGAGACTTATTATCTCGGTGCCGATTATGATAATATTGATGTACGTTGCAATGGGTGAGATGATGGGGCTCCCCGTACCCGGATTTGTATCGATGAAGGAAAGCCCGGTGGCCTTCGCTCTCGTTCAGCTGGCTCTGACTCTGCCCGTTATTGCGGTAAATTTCAAGTTTTTCGCCTCGGGCATCCCCGCGGCCCTCAGAGGAAGCCCCAACATGGACAGCCTTGTTTCGGTGGGCGTTCTGGCGGCAATGATTTACAGCATAGCCGAGACGGTTTTCGTGCTTCAAGGCAACCACCGCGCCGCACACAACCTCTATTACGACGGTGCGGCGATGATACTGACCCTCGTGACCGTGGGAAAAGCCCTTGAGGCGCGCTCCAAAAAGCGCACGAGCGCGGCGGTGAAGGCTCTCATTGACCTGTCGCCAAAGACTGCCACGGTTATCCGCGACGGCAAGGAAACAGAGGTGCTCACCGACGAGATAGTGCCGGGCGACATCATTCTCATTCGCCCCGGCGAAAAGATTCCCGCCGACGGCACCGTTATCGAAGGACTTTCAAGCATTGACGAATCCGCGATCACCGGCGAGAGCATCCCCGTAGAAAAATCCGAGGGAGATACCCTCACGGGCGGCACCGTCAACGGTTCGGGCGTCCTGAAAATGCGCGCCGACCGCGTAGGCGAGGACACTACCCTTTCAAAAATTATCGAGCTTGTTGAAAACGCAGGGGCAACAAAGGCTCCCGTGGCACGGCTTGCGGACAAGGTGGCGGGCATTTTCGTTCCCGTCGTCATGGGAATCGCGCTTCTGACCTTTATTTTGTGGATAGCCATAGCAAAGGACGTTTCTCTGGCACTCAGGTGCGGAATCTCGGTTCTGGTCATCTCCTGCCCCTGTGCGCTGGGACTTGCAACCCCCGTTGCCATAACGGTAGCGGCAGGCAGATGCGCGGGAAACGGAATCCTCATAAAGAGCGCCGAGGCACTGGAAAATCTCTGCAAGATAGATACGGTAATTCTCGACAAAACCGGCACTGTCACCGAGGGCAAGCCCACGGTTTCGGCCGTCCACCCCACGGGTGACAAAGAGGAATTTATAAAGCTCGCCGCCTCCCTTGAAAAGAACAGCGAGCACCCCCTGGCGCGCGCCATAGAGCAGTATGCGGAGCAAAGCGAGCTGTATGACGTGACCGATCAGACCGCGGTACCCGGCAGAGGCATCAGCGGCATGATAAACGGCAAAATATGCTACGGCGGAAACGCCGCATTCATGAGCGAGCTCGGAATTGACGTCAAATCCGCTCCCAAAGCCGAGGGAACTCCCATGTATTTCGCCTCGGAAAGTGAATTCCTCGGCGTAATCTACGCCACCGACAAAATAAAGCCCGATTCAGCCGAAGCAATCAAAAAAATGACCGAAACGGGGCTTGAGGTAATCCTCCTCACGGGCGACAGCGAGGAAAACGCCGCCGCAATGAAGGCAAAGCTCCCCCTCGCCGACGCCAAGGGCGGTGTAACGCCCGCAGGAAAGTCGGAGATACTCCGCGCAAAGCGCGCCGAGGGCAAGCGCGTGGCAATGGTGGGCGACGGCATAAACGACAGCCCCGCTCTCGCCGCCGCAGACGTCGGAATCGCCATCGGAAGCGGCACGGATATTGCCATCGAGAGCGCCGACATCGTGCTCTCCTCAGGCAGTCTCTCGGGTGTGCCCAAGGCTATCGGCTTTAGCGCCCGTACCATGCGGATAATCAAGCAGAATCTTTTCTGGGCGTTCTTCTATAACGTAATCGGCATCCCCGTTGCCGCGGGACTTCTCTACCCCGCCTTCGGCATACTTCTCTCCCCCATGATAGCCGCCGCCTGCATGAGCCTCAGTTCAATTTTCGTGAATCTGAACGCCCTGCGGTTGGTGAGAAAATAAATAAAAATCCCACGCGGAACGCGTGGGATTTTCGTTTACATTTCAAATTCTATGGTGCCGCCGCACATCATTTCGGTGACAGTCATCATATTGCCTTCGATCTCCCTCCCGTCGAACGTGATTCGACGAACGGCATTGCTTTCCGGGTCAAAATTGTGAACGTTTATCCTCAATTCCCTGCCGTTTGACAGGTGAAGAGTTGCCGCCTTAACCGCCGGCAGACCAAACAACATCAAATTCTGACCCGTGACGGGGAAGATTCCGAGAGCGTTCCAGACGTAGCAGGAGGAAAGGCCTCCCGAATCGTTGTTGCCGGGTATGCCTCCCACTCCCTCGCAAAACATATATTTTCTGCCAAGGCGCAGAATCTCACGGGTGCGGTCTGCTTTCCCCGCCCAAAGATAAGCGTAGGGCGTTTCCATGTCGGGCTCGTTGTTGTAGCCCTCGAATCGGTGGAAGGAGCGACTGTCAATAATCTCTCCGCAGTTGTGATCCTGCGGCTGTGTCACGGGGTCTGCTCCGTAACCGAAGAAGCTGTCAAGAAGCTCGGCAAATTTCTCTTTGCCGCCCGCCAGCTCTATTCGCTCGTCCATGTGGTGAAGCAAACGGAAGGAATAGTTCCACAAATCGCCCTCGTAGTAAACCGAATCGGCGCGCAAAAGCCCCGTTTCTCTGTCAAACGCCTGACGCCAGCTGTTCTCAAGAGAGCGGAAGGGCTGAGGGTCCGCGCCTAAGCTCTCCGCAAGCTCTGCCATGGCACCGCAAGCCTCTGCCATATCAAGGTGGTGGGTCCACCTCTCTGCCCTGCCGCCCGATACGAACTCGGGACTTGTCATAAGGTCGCGGCGGGCAATATCAAGTAACGCAGAATAGTCTGCCTTGATTCCTCGGTGGTATCCGTCTGCCATCGAATGCTCCATTATCATTCTCGCCTGCTGATTTTCAACGTTCATGGCGCTGGTCAGCGTCACGTTCACAGGCAGGCGGTCGTGCTCTCGTCCCACGCGCTCAAAGGTCTCGAGGATCTTCTCGCTTTCAGAGCGGAACAGCGTGAAAACAAGGGGCAATTGAGTTTTGTAAATATCCCACATGGTGGCAAAATCGCACATAAACTCGCCGCCGCGGTAAAGAAAGCTCTCACCCGCAAAATCGCAGGGCTTTATGAGGGAATGGTAGAGGTTCGAATAAAAAATACGCTTCGTCCGCTCGTCTGCCTCGATCTCAACGGCAGAAAGATATTTTTCCCACTTTTCGGCGGCAAAAGCTTCGGCGCGGTCAAAATCGTCGCCGTCGGCAAGCGCCAAAGCCCTTGCGTGCTCGATTCCGAGAAGCGAAAGCGTGACGCGCACGTGGCATCTCCCATTTACCCTGAATCCACCGCCAAAACGCTCTTCGGTCTTGTTCTCGGTCAGCTTGTCGCCGTCGATTTCAGCGTAGTCCTTCCAAAGAAAGCTGCCGCGGCTCTCGGGGCAAACCGCGTAAAAATACATGGGCACGCCGTGCATCGTAACGCTCGCCGCAACCTCTCTGTCCGACAAACGCTGAATCTCGGCGTTCTCCGCGAGGCTGTAATAGCCTCTTCCAAAAGAGCGGTAAAGACCGTCGTTTGAAAAGTCTATTGAAACAAGCCCCTCACCGTCCATGGAATATCTGTGGAAGGCTGTGCTTCCACACACGGTCGCCTCGGCACGGATTCCGCTGCTACCAAAGGTGACGGCATAGTATCCGGGTCTGCCTTCCTCGCACTCAGCCTCCTCGCAGACAAGTCGAAGAGAGCCGTACATGGGCGACGTAACGGCAAAATTGTAGTACATTCCGATAGCCCCCGTGCCGCTTTGGTGCAGGTGGGACAGTCCGCGAATCATGTGCTTGTCCGAAATGGTTGGAATGTGCCGTCCGCAGGAATTGGGCATATTCCGCCCGTATCCCGTAGTATATCCTCCGCTGTATGCGCCACAGGTCATCTTCCCGAAAGGAAGCGCCGCGTGGGGAAACGTGTTTCCGCACTGAGCCTTGAGAAAATACCAAGTGGCGGCTATTCCCTCGGGCTTGGGCAGGTCAATGTTGCCGCCGCCGTGAAATACGTTTACATATTTTGATACATCCATCACAGCTTCTCCTTTTAATCACAGATCTGATGCAGATCCGAGTTTTTAAGGGAATTATAGCATAAGAATCTCAAAAAATCAACAAAAAGCACGAGATAATCCGGGATTTTACTGCACTTTTGCCCGACGGATGATTCGTATAACGAGGTTTTTTCGGCAAGATGCCGTTTTTGAATAGAAAAAGACAATATTTTTTCAAAAAGCCTTGACAAAACAAAAAAGAGGTGGTATAATCTCAAATGTTGTAAATCTGGGTGTGGCGCAGCTGGTAGCGCGCTAC
>CAZISP010000146.1:0-4381 GCA_964541955.1 uncultured Lachnospiraceae bacterium | reverse complement strand
TTTTACTTTTCGTTGCCTCGTTTTTCACTTAGTCATAATATCGGTTTATTCGGTTGTTACATTAGTTCGAGCAAAGCCCTCATCAAGCTTCGCAGTCTTTGATTCTTTCATTTTTCATTGTTTCATTCTTTCATTTTAATATAGTATTCCTTCATTCTTAATTTGAAACTCATAGCTTGTAGCTCATCACTTGTAGCTGTCTCATTTTGTGTTCTCCAACACCTTTTTCTTCCCAATCCCTCATTTGCAAGGCTTGCAAATGAAAATAATAGGGATAATCATTTGTTGTTTTAAAAAGTTTATTTACTTTTGCCGTGTCTTCGCGCCGAAGCCTTCAACAGAGGGCGGACAGGGTGGGGACGAACATATATTGGAAAAGGCGTTTATCAACGCTTTGTTCTTGGCATATAGGAACTTCGCAAACTCCAAACAGTAGCCAATGAACATTGCAGCGGTAGATAGCTCGGGGTTATGTTTATAGCTCTCATTGTATCTATGCACTCCTCGGTGTATAGATACTTTTGAGGCATATATACATTTCGGCGCGGGGCTTTCTTTCGTTGCTCGTTCAGACTACTGTGGGCAATGCGAAGGCCTCTATATGCGGGACGAGCACGATAAGAAGCTCCCCGCTTTTTTGTATATATGTGGGAAGAGAAAATATCAAATAAAATCCAATGTTTGGGGAGTGTCAACGGTGATTAAAATAGCGGTTTATGAAAAAATGTTTAGTCTTTATGGGATTGCTACTCCCCTTAATTTCAAATGCACAAATAAATAGGTATTATGAACCCGCAGAAATGGGATAGAGATAGGAGGATATATTTTACATAATGTTGAAGCTTCCGTAATTGATAGCGATAATGCACCATTACTTTTGGGACAGAGTGCATTAAACAAGCTTGGGAAAATACAAATTGATTATAATAATTCGACATTAACCATAATTAAATAAGCAAACAATGTAATATGGCTAAATACGAACTTAAAAATGTGATAATATGTTCCGCATACGGACAAAAATTTATCAAAGCAAGAGTTGTCAATGTTGACAATCCCAAAGATTGTATGAACGATTATTGTACCTATGGTTTATATAACATGAAACACGCAGAAGTTTTAGCACCGTATGTCAATAAGTCAAGAGGTGGATTGTCCAATATTGATTTGGCAATTCCTGATAAATATCGCTACTTTTTTGCAGATTGGGAGGAGTATAAACCTAAATCAAGATTCTTTTGGAAACCAGATTTAAATATGTTCAAAAGGGATTCAAATGGAAAAGTAATGGTTTACTCTAAAATGAGAGTTTTATGTGAATACTGTATCAATAAACAGAAAAAGAAAGAATATTGGAAGCATTCATTTCCATATGAGCGTGGTAGGCGAAGATTTGAATACAAGGTAAGAATTGGAGAGTTCGTACCTTATGACAAAGAATTGGAATTACAATTAAATGTTTTTTCAACATCATGTGATAATACATATGATGATTACGAAGAAGAATATAATTGGAACAACGACTACTACAATGATGGGATAGATATGGACCAGCAAAGTGAATCTTATTGGCAAGAACTCGGAATATTTTAACAAAAAATCATGGAAACAGCTTCTTTTGTAATGTCAATAATATCACTATTAGTATCAGGAATATTAGCTTTTATCCCGATACATTATAATTACTGTCAAAAAAATGAGGAATTGATTCTCACAATATGTGATGGAGAAATTCGGGACAATGTTATAATTATTTCTGTATCTTACAACAATGTAGGTTGGAGAGATGCAATATTATGCAGTAGTTGCTTGCATCTTGAGTACAATGGTCAACACATTTGGAAATCAGTATTTAATAGAATTAATCATAAATATGCTTGTGAATGGAAAGATGCCATACTCTTAAAAAATCGAACATTGACTATAGTAAAGTTGGAATATAAGTTGCCTCAAAATCCGTCAGACTTTGATATGAATAAAGTAAATGTATATGTAAATACTCAATACATCAGTGCCCAAGGTAATAGAATGTCTGTTCAAAACATAGTTGGTCGATTATTTGAGAATGATGTTGCAAAATCTGTTATGATTGAATCAAATAAACAGAGACTTAAGGGAGGTAAAACTATAATGTCTATGAAATAGGGTGTATCTTCGTTTTTATGCTTTAGCCACATTAATAGAGATGAGGATAGAAATATAAAATATTTAAAAGAGTAATGATTGAATAATTGTATGAAAAAGATTATATTGATAGCTATAGCTATATTAAGTGTGTTTCTATTATATTGTTATGTATTAACAGTAATAGAACATGAATCCACTATTTATGTAGAATCAAAGAAAAAGGAACTAAAGAAAGAATTCTATGATGATTTGAATGATAGTTTTGCAGACAATGAAAGATTAATGTGCTCAGAAGAGTATTCTAACGTAAATTTTACTCCAATTGACATGAAGGCTGTCCGCATGATAGACAATAGAAGTGAGGATAATGTTAATCACTTCGTTATAGAGCATTTATTTCCCTATGGGCGTTACCTAGAAGAAATACAATATTTATTTACAAGCTTTCGTCCTGGACATTTTAAAGAACTTGAAGAATTATATGCGATTAAACATACCCCTTGGCACATTATTCTGTTGAAACGGATGAATCATGACCAATTGAAACTTTTCTTTTTTCAACCGATAGCTGTTGGTTACCAATTTGTAGAACCATATATGAAATCATGGCGTCCGTCGTTAGAGGAAAGTTGTGAAGATGCTTACGAATACATTATTCAAGAAGATAAAAATTATAAGAACTGTTTTAATCCCCAGAATAGAAGAAAAGTCAAAGAGATTTTGGGCAAATACAATCATTATTATTATTTGCAACCTGAAGAACTATGTAATGTGAGAACATGGAGAAATTCAATACAATCTTTTAAAACTTATGAGAATCCGAGAATTAACAACAGTGCAATTCCTCCATATGGATATTCTATTGATTACATATACAATGGGTATTACCGTGTTTACTATGGAATAATGCCACATACTTATAAAGTAGAATTTAATTATTACAACTATAATCTTGATAAAAAAGAATTTTGTAAGAAATACGATAGGATAGCGACAGTAATATTAATTCTTATAATACTTGTATTGTCAATATGGTTAGTAACCTGTTTGTATAAGTTGAAAAAGAACAATAGAAAAAGCAGGACATCTAATATCCTGAACCATAGTGTAAAAATGTTATATAATGAAATAATCAAGGCTTCAAATCCACAATTGTTTATTCAGCCATATAATCCTGAAAAATTAGCAATAGCCAATGATATTTATTCAAAGGCTATTGCAAATAAAGAAAACATTGAAATATTAGAAAAATTACTTAAACGTATAAAAAAGGAATTATGAATATAAAAACTTATATATTGCTACTGAGCATATTAACTTTTTTCTCGTGTAATTCAGAAAAAACTTATCAGAAGGATTTAAATAGATTGGTATCAGAATATATGAAAGACTTTATTTATAGCCAATATGAGGACTCATATGACTATAAAGAGATAGAAACCATTGTAGAGAAAACGGATTCTTTATGCTGGGAAAAAGATTTGTACCGTATTCAGCATAGTATTTGGCCTTTCGTTAAATCGCGAAGGACTGTAGTTGCCAATAGTTATATTATACCCTATTACGAAGAGTCTTTTAATACGATTTCTCAATCCTATCTGTTCACCAAAGAACTAGGATCTATTTTTAAGCAACCATATATTTCAGTAAATAACCTAAAAGAATTAAACAAGCCTTTAAAAGAGTCTTATATGAATTTGGCAGAAAGAGAAGTTTGTGATTACCTATATTATAAAGATGTTCGTGCAATAAGGGAAGATATAGAACAACTTGAAGAAGAGGAATTTAACGGATGGCGTATTTATCATAGTTGTCAATTTCGTTCACCTTCAGGAATAAGAATTCAGAAAGAATACGTGTTATACTATGAAAGAAAGAACGACCGTATTTATGATTATCCCATTGAATTAACCTACAATTATCCTATAATTCGAGAATTTATTGAAGAAATCCTTTCTGTGAATTTGGAAGATGAGAATCTTATAAAACTGGAAAATAAATATGTTGAGCATGATGAATTTCCGTGGTCTAAAAGCCATAAAATAAACGTTCAAGAGATGTATTCAAGAACAGTTAATCGCTTTAGATTAGATTAGTTAATTAAACCTATTCAACTGATTATAATATAAAAAAAAAAAACTTTATTTTTATGAAAAAAATTTTTTTATTACTGTTTTTTTTTATAGGTACTATTGTAGTATATGGACAGTAAATGTAAAATTTTAAAGAAATTAAAGCGGCAGCAAACAAAGGT
>CAZISP010000145.1:0-4407 GCA_964541955.1 uncultured Lachnospiraceae bacterium | reverse complement strand
GATATGCTCCCAAAAAGGTCATTGAAATGCTCAGCTCTCTGGCGGACAAAATCACTTGTGTCAGAGGAAATTGCGAGGCGGAGGTTGACCAGATGGTGCTTCCGTTCCCCGTGATGGCGGATTATTGTATTCTCGACACCGACGAGGCGGCGGGGCACCGCATTTTTGCCACCCACGGGCATCATTTTAACCCCGAAACGCCCCCGAAGCTCAAGAGCGGAGATATACTTCTGAACGGTCACACTCACGTGCCCGCTTGCCGCGACTGCGGTGATTTTCTCTATATCAATCCCGGGTCGGTGTCGATTCCCAAAGAAGGCTCGGCGCACTCTTACATGACCCTTGAGGGCGGCAAGCTCACGTGGAAATCACTTTCGGGCGAGATTTACATGGAACACACACTTTAATTGACAGAAAAATGAACATAGTACTTATCGGAATGCCCGGCTGCGGCAAAAGCTCGGTGGGCAGATGTCTTGCAAGAATAAAGAAAATGAAGCTTGTTGACGTTGATGCGGTTATAGAAAAGCAAACGGGCAAGCAACTTCAGGAAATAATTGACGAAATGGGAAACGAGGGATTTCTTACCCTTGAAGCCCAGACGGTTGCGTCTCTTGAATGTGACGGCTGCGTCATTGCCCCCGGCGGCTCGGCCGTGCTTACAAAAAAGGGCGAGGAAGCCCTTAAAAGGCTCGGTTCTCTGGTGTATCTGAAGCACCCGTTTGAAGAGCTGGAGAGCAGAGTTAAAAATCTTCCGAGCCGCGGCGTTACCCTTGAGCCCGGACAGACCTTCCGTCAGCTTTACGACTACCGCGTAAAGATTTACGAGGAGTTGGCTGACGTTACTATTGAAGGCGAGGGGCTTTCAATTTACGAAACGGCGAAGGCAGTCCTTTCGGCACTCGAAAAGTAAATAAAACGGAGACACTTTCGGTCTGCACCTTGTTTTGGGACGGCGTAATTTTTTATCTTACCGCTGACCGTGCACGCCGCTTTGTGTCTCTGTTTTTTTATGATACGGTTGTGTCAAGGGAAACGTTTACCTTTTCACCCTTGCCCTTTGACAGGGATTGCAGATACATTCCGTCGTCCTTTTTGACGAAAAGGGCGGTGTAGAGAGGAGAAATCTCGTCCTCGAGCATGGCGAAAAAGCTCATCTGATAGGTATGCTCGGTTTCAATGGCGGACTGTATGTCAAGCGCCACGTTGCTGACGGTTGCGGGCGCCGTCGGAACATATGCGGTAACCTTTGACAGATAGCTGAATCTTTTTGTTTCGCTGTGGCGAACCGTGCCGCTGTAGCCAAAGAGCGTGTACAGCGTGCTCTCGTAGTCCTTTGTTCCTATGGCGGCGGTGACGGTCATGTCGGGGTATTGCTGAGCGATTTCGGAAAGGAGCTTGGTGTTGCTGCCGAATCTGGAATAATCAGAGGTAAGCATATAATTGAGGATCGCATCCCGACACGTGCCGATCACCTCGCTCGGGGTGGAAAACTCGGGCAGATCAACGGAGTTTACGGTAAGGGCGGTGACGGTTAGAGTCATGGTGGAGATGACGGTGGCGCTGTCAATGTCGTCGATGGGCACCTCGCCCGAATAGTCCTCCGATTTGTTTCCCAAAAGGTCGCTCGCCGTTTGTCCGTCGCACCCGGCAACGCAGAGCAGCATCAGCGCGGCAAGCAAAAACGACAGAATTCTTTTGCTCAAGCTCTCACTTCCTTTCTTTCGCGATTTATCAATATCCATTATAACCAAATTAACCTCTCCCGTCAATAAAAATACGTCACAAAGAGAAAAAATTTTAATATTATGAAAACAGGGGGTGATTTTTTTCGGTTAAATATTATTTGAGATGATTAAATTTCCCCTTTGCTGCCCAAAATAGTCTTGAAGACAACGGCGGGCGGCGCCCCCGAAGACAAGGGAAAGGATTGATCACATGATAAAGCGTGGGGACATATATTACGCAGATCTGAGCCCTGTGGTGGGCTCGGAGCAGGGAGGACTGCGTCCCGTGCTGATTATACAAAACGACGTGGGGAACAAGTACAGCCCGACGGTCATCGCGGCAGCCATTACGAGCCGACTCGATAAGACCCATCTGCCGACCCACATCGACATCTACGCAGACAAGGTGGGGCTCTCAAAGGATTCGGTGGTTCTGTTGGAGCAGGTGCGAACTATTGACAAGCGTCGGCTGAAGGAGAAGATGGGACATCTGGACGAGGGCATGATGAGCGCGGTAAACAACGCGATTTCGATCAGCTTCGGGCTGTCGGAGGACCCGGGAACGTGAAAAAACAGCGGCGATTTGCCGCTGTTTTTTGTGCTTATACAAGTGTGAAATGCTTGTCGCTTCTCGGGAGCTCAAGGGTGCAAAGGGAGCCGTTTCGCTCAACTGCGTATTCTCCGCTCTCGGAGACAGCGCGGAAGGACTTTCTTCCGCGGTGAACGAAAGCTATCTTGCCCCCCTCGTATACGGAATACGTGGTGCCAAAGACATCCGTAATTGCGGCGGGAGCCATAAACTTGTCGATCCTTCCCAGCATGGCAATGCCGTTTTTGTCAACGGGAGAAATGATGTAGAGACGGTAATCGTCGTGGTCGGAAAGGGAAAGCTTGAAGCTCTCTCCTCGACGGAGGAAGCGGAGCTTGCCCGTGTTGTACTCGTATACGGCGAATTCCTCGCCGCAAAGCCCGCGAACGTCGTCGGGGGAGATTGTGCCGTGAACCCTCTTGTTCTTTTCGTTTATGTTGTATGCCGCCACAACGCCGTATCTGCCGTCGGAGCAGGTGTTGAATATCTTCAGAGGCGTGGCGGTGGTTACGGGGCTTGTGAACAGGGAATCGAGCGCGGGACGCGCGGGCTTGTCGGGACGAGGGATTCGTCCGTCGTCAAAGGCGAGAGGGAGGAGCAGCTCGGGTCTTGAGCGTCCGATCTTATCGCTGACGTAAACAGGCCCTCCGGATATTGCACGCAAAAGGCTGTTCTTGCCCGCCTGTCCGTCGTCCGTCCACCACATATCGTAGTCCGTCCAGTAAAATTCACCCTGGAACATTGCGCTGTAAACGCACTGCATGATGTGAGTCATAAACCACTCTCGGTTTTCGGGCTTGAAGTCGCCCGAGCAGCGTGCAAGTGCGCTCTTGGGGCGGTTCCACATATTCTCGTTTGCCATGCACATGCAGTTCATGACGTTGCCGTCGAAGTTTTCGCCCACCGACGCCTCAAGACCCGCGTGCATATTTCTCGCCACCTTACCAACCGGCGCAACGTTTTTATAATGTGCGCGTATAAAACTCTGGTTGTCCACTTTGACGAAATCAACGCCCTCGGCGCGAAGCTGACGGTGAATTTCGGAGAAGAATCTGTATGCGTTTTCCTCGCTGTCAAAGCGGGGTACTAACTTGCCGTTGGGGAGGACTGTCAGGTAGTCCTTCAGCTTTTCTGCCAGCTCGCTCTCGGGGTCGATACCGTTCCAATAGCCTGCGGCGGCGTGCCAAACTGCGGTTTTGATGCCGTATTTTGCCACCTCATCCACCGTGTGCCTAAGACCGTTGGGGAATCTCTCGGGGTCCGCATCCGTGCTTGAGAGACCACAGCGGTACTGGTGCTTGAACATATTTTCGCCGACATAGGGGCGCAGGTTCAGACCCTTGCAATAAGCCCAGACGTCGTCGATGATAGCCCAGCGAACGGGGATGCTTTTTTCCTTGAATTCCTCGCACTTTTCGAGGATTCCCGCCTCGGAAACGTCGATGTACATGGAATCCCAGGTGCACCAGCCCAGATAGTTGAAGATCTCGGGATATCGTCTGTGATCGCGGGTGTGTAAACCTGTGCCAAGCAGCTCGAATGCGTACTCTGCCGCCTCGCGTACCAGGTGATAGGGGTCGCTGTCGCCCTCGTTTACAACGAACGCAAGAGAGTTTTCAACCCTTGAGAGCTTGGGATAGTAGCTTGAAAGACCAATGTTTACCCCGTCCTCATCGGCAAACATGGTTGTCTTGTAGACTGCGTCGCAGACGGGGAGAATGAGGTTGAAATCGCCGTTGTTTTTCTCATACATAAAGCCTTGGGTATCAACATGAAGTTGACTGAGCTCTGTCTCAAACTGTGTCATGCACCAAAATGAGCAACGCATATAATTGGCAATGTAGCGCTTCATGTCTGTGATGCCCTCGGCGCTTATTCCCACAGCATAATCGGGGTTAAACCACCAATCCTTTTTCTCGGCGTCAACGAAGATTGCGGTCAGATTGCCCTGTTTTTTCTCGGTCAGACGGACGGTGACGCCCTCGCCGCCGTACACACCCTCGGACAGCTTTTCAAGAAATACCTTTGCGCCCTCCTCGGTCTTGTACCAAACACGAATATTTTCAAAAATTTTCATGGAATTTTTTCCTT
>CAZISP010000144.1:0-4407 GCA_964541955.1 uncultured Lachnospiraceae bacterium | reverse complement strand
CAGCGTAAAATTCAGACGCGAAATGGCGCAAAAGATAGCAAAACAGCGAATCCGCTACGTCACGGAAAAGAAAAACGACGTGGAAGAGGTCATCGGCAAGGACGGCGCCTTCAGCATCCGAGACGGCGAATTCATCGTTTTCGCCTCGTCAGAGGTGCTTTTCAGAACCAACGTTGACGAACTGCGCGCATGGGAGCTTCTCTCGGGCGAGGGTGCTGTGCTGACAGGCCCCGATCTCGACCGCAACGGCATCGAGCGAACGGTAACGGCGTTCTATGTATATTACAGATAGAGGTGACCTTGATGAACACTTGCACTTTGAAGATAACAAAAGAAATAAGCTGCGACGTTCTCGTCGTTGGCGGCGGTGTCGGCGGCTGCAGTGCGGCCGTGGCGGCGGCACGGTGCGGCGTTGACGTTATTTTGGTCGAGAGCAGCGGAATCTTAGGCGGTCAGGCGACCTTGGGGCTCGTGACCCCTCTTGACGCCCGCTGCGCACGTAACGGCGTGTCCTTTGGGGGCATCATGACCGAGGTGGTGGCAAAAACCTTTGAGCTCACCCACAAATACAGCACCGGCGGGCAGAATCAGTGTCCCCCCATAAACCCCGTTGCGTCTCCCCACATCCTTAAATACGCGCTCCTTGAGACCGTCGAGGGCTCGGGCGCAAAAATAATGCTTCACACCACCCTCATCTCAGCCGACACTGATGGCGACAGAATTTCTTCGGTAATTTTGTCCACAAAATCGGGGCTTGTTCGGGTTTTTGCCAAAAATTTCATTGATGCCACGGGCGACGCCGACTTGGCGGCGCTTTCGGGGGCTGAAACTGTCAAGGGCAGCGAGGCGGGAGTATATGACGAGCTTTTCTCTACGGGGCTCGGGCACTCCCACGGGTCCCACGAGGACTACAAGGCAGACCCCCACAGCGGTCTCATGCAGCCAACCTCGATTTTCTTCATAATGGGCGGCGTTGACTACAGACGCGCGGAGGCATTGAACAACGTTGAGATAAAATTCGGCGACCTTGGCATCACCCGCGAAAAATTCAGAGCGTGGAAATACGCAGGAACATGCGGCTTTGAGGAAAACGGCGAAAAGGTACCCATGCCACAGGGCCGTGTGCTTGTTTCGGGCAGTACGCGAGAGGACGTGGCGGTAATAAATATGTCACGCGTCATCGGCATCGACGGCTCGGACGCCGACAGCTTAAACGACGGCGAGATAAAGGCGCAAAAACAGCTCGTCGCCATCGTGGATTTCCTCAAAACCTTCATTCCCGGATTTGAAAATTCTTATCTTATCCAGTCGGGCTTTACTCTCGGCGTTCGTGAAACGAGACGCATCAAGGGAAGATACACCCTCTCGGGAGCGGAAGCCATCAACTGCGCGCGCTTTGACGATGCTGTCGCCCGCGGCTCTTACATTATCGACATTCACGACCCCTCGGGCAAGGCGAGAGCCATCGGCGGCTCTATCAAGGGCGATTTTTACGAGATCCCCTACGGCTCGATTCTCTCCCGTGATCTGTCCAATCTCTTAGCCTGCGGCAGATGCATTTCGGTTGATCACATAGCCCATTCCTCCACCCGAATTCAGGGAACCTGTATGCTCACGGGACAGGCGGCGGGAACGGCGGCGGCTCTGTCTGCCATGTCAAACGTCACCCCCGACGGGCTGTCGCCCGCCATCCTGCGGGAAAAGCTGATCTCCGACGGCGTTTATCTTACATAAAAATTACAAATTCTATTGACATTTCTCATATGCATTGATATAATAGTTGCAAGTGATACTGTTTCACTTGCAACTATTTTTGCGAGACCTCACAAAACTCACCCCGAAAGGAGCTTTACTACATGCCGTCTTTTCACAGATTCGTTCTGATCCTTAACCGTTGCTCCGCGCTTTTCCACGCGGAACGGACGCAGGACAAAGAGCTTGCGCCCTATTTGCAATCGTATATTCTGCCGATCTGCAACAATCCCGGAATGTCCCAGGATCAGCTGGCAAAATATATGTACATAAACAAATGCAACGTCACCCGCCATCTCGCCGCCCTTGAAAAAATGGGCTACGTGGAGCGTCGTCAGTCCGAGACTGACCGCCGCGTGACGAAGGTCTACCCCACCGAGCTTGCCGTAAAGGCAAAGCCCGAAATTCTTGACGGCATTCGCGCGTGGAACAGCTACATTATGGGCGAGTTCACCGAGGAGGAGGCAACGGTTTTATACAGCCTTTTATCCCGCGCCGCTCAGCGCGCCGCATCCTACGCGGGGCGCCGGATGGACGAGGACGAGCGCAGGGAGGACATGATATGAGACTGTTTATCAAATATTCAAAGCCCTTCGCCGCGTTCATGGGGATCGGGCTGATAATCAAGATCCTCGGAACCCTCACCGAGCTTGTTATTCCCTTTATTCTTGAGCACATAATCGACGTGGTCGTTCCCGCGGGAAGCGCCAAAAGCATTCTCCTTTGGGGTGCCGCCATGATAGCGGCGGCTCTTTTGACCATGGTTCTGAACGTCATCGCCAACCGCATGGCGGCAAAGGTCGCCCGCGACGTAACGGAAAGGGTGCGTCACGACCTTTTCAGGCGCGTTATGTATCTGACCTCGGCGCAAATAGATAAACTGACCGTTCCCAGCCTCGAATCAAGACTGACCTCGGACACCTTTCAGATCCACCGCGTTATGGGCATGGCACAGCGCCTTGGTGTGCGTGCGCCCGTTCTTCTCGTGGGCGGCGTGCTTGTGACCCTGGCTCTTGACCCCGTTATGACGCTCGTTATGGTGGGAACGCTGCCCCTTATCGCCGTTTCGGTGCTTTTAGTGTCCACCCGCGGCATAAAGCTTTTTACGGGCGTGCAGACGAGGGTGGACGACATGACCCGAGTGGTTCGCGAGAGCGCAACGGGAATCCGCGTAGTAAAGGCTCTTTCAAAAACCGATTATGAAAAACGTCATTTTGATCATGCCAACTCCGAGCTGGTAAAAGCCGAAAAGACCGCACAGCTTACCATGGCTATGTCTAACCCTCTCATCACGTTCTTTCTCAACGCGGGGCTTGCCGCCGTAATCGTGGTGGGCGCGCTGAGAGTGCAAAGCGGGCTTGCTCAGCCCGGCGTTATTATCGCCTTCATGTCCTATTTCACACTTATCGCCAACGCCATGATCTCAATTACGCGAATCTTCACCATGATGTCCAGAGGCGTCGCCTCGGCGAACAGAATCAACGAGGTTCTTGAGCTTGAGCCCGAGCTGCGCCCTGTGGAGGGCACAAAAAGGTGCGAAAGAGACGGCTACATAGTCTTTGATCACGTCAGCTTTTCCTACGGCAAGATGAAAAAGACCCTGACAGACATAGATTTCAGTCTTCCGCGTGGCGGCACCTTGGGAATTATCGGTGCCACCGGCTCGGGTAAAAGCACTGTCGTCCAGCTCCTCATGCGCTATTACGATGCGGACGAGGGCACCGTCTACCTTGACGGCAGGGACGTTCGCTCCTATACCTCGCAGGAGCTTTATTCAAAGATCGGCATCGTTCGCCAGAACGATTTTCTCTACAACGACACCATTGAAGAAAATATCAGCTTCGGCCGCGATCTGCCATGCGATGCCGTTGAGCGCGCCGCAAAAATCGCGCAGGCTCACGGCTTCATTTCCGACATCGAGGACGGATATGAGCATATCCTCACCTCAAAGGGCACGAACGTCTCGGGCGGTCAGCGTCAGAGACTTCTCATCGCCCGCGCCCTGGCAGGTGCTCCCGAGCTTCTCATTCTCGACGACAGCTCCTCCGCTCTTGACTACAAGACCGACGCCAATCTTCGCCGCGCCATTGCCGAGAGCCCGGGCGGCACGACACAGGTGATCGTTGCGCAGAGAGTAAGCTCCATTATGAACTCCGATCTTATCCTCGTGCTTGACGAGGGCGAAATCGTCGCCTCGGGCACACACGATTACTTGATGGAGAACTGTTCTGTCTACCGCGAGATCAGCGATTCGCAGCTGGGAGGTGCTTTCCTTGAATAACGGCGGAAAAAACGCCCGCGCCATGAGCGGCGAGCGAGGCGAGATAAAAAAGGATACTCTCATCCGAATGTTCAAATACACGTTCAACCACAAGCTGTTGCTTTCCCTTGCGATAATTATAATGGTGGCATCGAACCTGCTTGCCCTGTGGGGCCCCGCCCTGTCGGGCGAGGCGATCAACGCCATCGGCGAAGCCTCCGACTCCGTAAATATGGATGGAGTGCTGTATTACGCCGGCCTGATGCTCGTTGCCTACGCTCTTTCGGCGATCCTTGGTTACCTGAACTCGATCGTTATGGTGAATCTCAGCCAGAAGATTACCTACACCATGCGCCGCCAGATCTTTGAGCGTCTGATGGTTCTTCCCGTTGAAT
>CAZISP010000143.1:0-4415 GCA_964541955.1 uncultured Lachnospiraceae bacterium | reverse complement strand
ACTCGAACTCGCCGTTCTTCATGCGCTCAAAGAGCTCAAGGTGTTCTTCGATGCTTCTGTTGCGGTAGGGGGATTCCTTTGATGCAACGGCGCGGTCTGTGCCCTTGTAATCTGCCAGGTCGTCCTTTGACAGGTCGCACACGTAGGCGTCGCCCTGCTTTATGAGCTGAACTGCAAATTCGTAGCACTTTCCGAAATAGTCGGAGCCGTAGAATACGCCTCCCGTGGGAGCGGCGCCGAGCCACTCAAGGTCCTCGCGAATGGAACGGACGAACTCGTCGGATTCCTTTGCGGGGTTGGTGTCGTCGTAACGAAGATTAAAAAGACCGCTGTATCTGTTTGCCACGTCCGTGTTTATGCAGATAGCCTTTACAGAGCCGATGTGGAGATATCCGTTAGGCTCGGGAGGGAAGCGGGTGTGAATTTTGAGACCGGGATTGGCCGTAAGGTCGGATTGCACGATCTCGTCAATAAAATGATCTCTTTCTGTTTTTGTGAATAATTCGTCTGCCATATTTTTTCTCCTTAGAGGGATTCCACCATTGAATTTATTCTTCTCTCAACCGTCTCGCGTCCCATTATCTGCATGGAAGTGTAGAGGTCGGGTGCATTGAACTTGCCCGTAACAGCAACGCGGATAAACATGCTGATGTCAGCAACGCTTCCCTTGAAGCTTTCGGGTGTCGCCTTGTACTCCTTCATGTCGGAGGCGTAGCCGAGACTGTCGGCAATAGCCTTAACCTTATCGAACCACGTGTTCATGTCGTCCGACATGTCAAAGGTCGCAAGGAAGCGGGTGAGAGTTTCTTTTATGTCGTTTTTGTCAAAGTTTTCGGGGTAAGCGTCCTTTATCTCAAAGAACCTGTCGTAGAAGAAGCCCATGTAGTCCTTAACCTGTGACCAGATGGCAAAATCCTTGCGGGGCTTCTTGCCGCCGCGCCCGATGGCGAGAATGGAAATAGCCTTTGCACGGTCTGCTTCAAGCTCTGCGCCAAATTCGGGGTCATATTCCTTCGCCCAATCGGTAAGCTCTGCGTAAACGCGCTCGGCTGACCACTTGGAGATGACGTTCTTTGAAACGTCGTTCAGCTTCTCAAAATCAAACAGACAGCCCGAGTTGCTCATCTTCTTTATGCTGAAAGGGAAGTCTGTGTAGGGCTTGTCGGGGTTCTGCATATGCCACTCCTCAAAATTTGAGTTGAGCAGGGTCATAACGTATTCCATAACGCACTCGGGAGCGTATCCCATGCGGCTGTAATCGTCCATGTTCGCGCCCATGTCGCGCTTGGAAAGCTTCTTCTTGGAGCCGTCCTCACAAAGGCGCATGAGCTGTGCGATATGCAGGTACTTTGGCATCTTAAATCCGAGATAATTGAAAAGCATCACGTGCTTTGCCAAGGAAGGGAGCCACTCCTCGCCGCGGATAACGTGAGTCGTGCCCATAAGATGGTCGTCCACCGCGTGAGCAAAGTGGTAGGTGGGGATTCCGTCGCTCTTTAAGAGCACGAAGTCCTCGTCGTTCATGGGAATTTCAAGCTTGCCCTTGATAAGGTCTGTGATGATAATCTTTTTCTCGGGGTCGTATTCCGCACGGAGACGGAGAACGAAGGGGTTGCCTGCCGCAAGATTTGCTTCTACCTCTTCCATTGTTATATTGCGCTGAGCCTCGACAGCCGCGCGGCGAGCCTCCGCATCGTCTGCGTGCCAGTCCTTTGCCTTGATTTCAGCCTTTTTGTCAACCTTGTTCAGCTCGTCAAGCTCTTCTTCGGTAGTGAAGCAGGGGTAAGCCTTGCCTTCTCTTACAAGCTGTTTTGCGTAAACGTGGTAAAGAAATCCGCGCTCGCTCTGCTTGTAGGGACCGTAATCGCCCTTGGCGCAGATGTTGCCGTTTTCGTCGAGCACTGCACCCTCGTCGAAGTTGATTCCGTAGTGAGAGAGCGTTTTAATGAGACCCTCGGCGGCACCGTCCACCTCGCGCTTGTTGTCCGTATCCTCGATTCGAAGATAGAACACACCGCCGCTCTGGTGAGCCAGCCGTTCACCTACCGTTGTGGGGAAAAGTCCGCCGAAATGCACGAAGCCCGTGGGACTGGGCGCAAATCTGGTGACCTTGGCACCCTCGGGGAGCTGCCTTTGGGGGAATTTTGCATCTGTTTCAGCCGGTGTTTCTTTTACGTCGGGGAAAAGAAGCTCGGCTAACTTGTTGTGATCCATTTTAGTCTCCATTCCGCCGCCTTGCGGCGTTGTATTTTTATTTCAGTCCAATGTTCCGCAGGGCTCTTTCAAGGGTCGCGCTCTCGCCGTGCCCGGGATAGATTCTGATACTGCCGTCAAAATTCTTGAAATTTTCAAGAGAATTGAAGAGCACCTTGCCGTCGCCGCCGTACAGGTCGTATCGCCCGAAGCCTTGTGCGAAAATCGTATCGCCCGTGACCATTATCTTACCCGCGAGAAAACAGCTTGAGCCCTTTGTGTGCCCCGGGGTGTGAATGACCTTGACCGTCTCGCCGCCAAGCGTCAGCTCGTCGCCGCTTGCAAACGTCTTGTCGGCGCCTTCGTTGCAAAAATCCTGCCAAAGAAGCATCTTTCCCGCGTTTTTTACGCTGTCGGTGAGCATTTCCGCGTCAAGCTCGTGAATGAGCACGGGAACGCCGTATTTTTTTCTCACGGGCGCCAGAGTCAGGGTGTGGTCGAAGTGCCCGTGGGTAAGAAGGATGCCGACGGGCGCGGCTCCGGTCTCGGCGACCGCCTCAAATATCTCGTCCTCGCTCGCTGACGGGTCAAAAATAAAAGCCTCGCCGTTATTTTCAAGAATATAGGTGTTTGAGGAATATCCTCTGCCTTCAATGCAATATATCTTCATTTTTTGCGGCTTTACCCACTTTCTTCAATGTTTTTCGCGGACGATTTCATAATAGTATACCACAAAAAAGACCAAAAGTCTATACTTTATCTCAAATTTTGCCGCTTTTTTGCCTATTTTGTGAACAAATACATTTACCTCTTGACATTTCAACATCTTTGTGATAAACTATGTAAGTATGTACTTGTGAAATTACGGGCGTGCTACGCCATGAAACACGAAAGGTAACGGTATAATTCTATGAGAATGAAGAATGAGCTCAAGGGCGCAAAGACGCCAAAGGTTATATCCGACATCAGAGATCTCGTCAAGAGTGACGCCGAGGTTTTCGGCGACAAGGCGGCATACGTTTATATGTCAGGCGATGATTTCAAGGAATTTTCCTATAATAAAATTTACGACGAAACCGTCGCTTTCGGAACGGCTCTGGCAAAAGAGAACCTTATCGGCGGCGTGGCGGTTATCGGTACGCTTCACCCCCGCTATATCGTTGCATATCTTGCAACTGTCAACATGGGCGGCTATATCGTTCCTCTTGATCCCGAGCTGAACGATGAGCAGACGGTTCATTTCCTCCGTCACTCTGAGGTTAAAGCGGTTGTTTACACCGAATCCATGAACGAGAAGATCGACAGAATTCGCGATCAGCTTGATTTCATCGAAAAGTTTATCCCGATCACTCCCGACAAGGAAAAGTATATCGAGGACGAGAGAAACATCAAGTTCAAGAAGATGGTAGCCATCGGTAATCTGGCTATCGAGGACGGCGATACGTCTTACGAGGACGCAGACCCCGACAAGGAAAAGATGGCGGCGCTCATCTTCACCTCCGGCTCCACAGGCACGGCAAAGGGCGTTATGCTCTCTATCCGCAACCTTACGGCGGCTATCAACGCCTCCTGCGGTTCAATGTCCTATGATGACAGAAACACCTTCGTTTCCGTTCTCCCCCCTCACCATACATACGAAATGACCTGTGAGAATCTGGCAGCCATGAACATTGGCTGTACCGTGAATATCAACGATTCTCTCAAGCATATAATGAAGAACTTCGCTCGCTTCAAGCCCAACACTCTCGTGCTTGTTCCTATCTACGTTGAGACGATTTACAAGAGAATCTGGACGGAGGCGAAGAAGAAGGGGATTGAGAAGAAGCTGAAGATGGGTATCGGTCTTGAAAATGCGCTTTTCGCTGTCGGTATCGACGTGAGAAAGAAGCTCTTCCGCGAGATCTCCGAATCTCTCGGCGGCAACGTCAAGAGCATCGTTTGCGGCGGCGCTCCTCTCAGCCCTCAGCTTGTACAGGATTTTTATGCTTTCGGCATCACCATTCTCGAAGGCTACGGCATCACCGAGTGCGCTCCCCTCGTTGCGGTCAACCGCCCCGGCAAGGTCAAGCTCCACTCTGTCGGTCAGCCCGTTGAAGGCTGTCAGGTGAAGATTGATTATACTCCCGGTGAGGAGACAGGAGAGATTCTGGTCAAGGGCGACAACGTAATGATGGGCTACTATAAGGACGAGGAGGCAACAGCCGAGGCGTTCACAGAGGACG
>CAZISP010000142.1:0-4448 GCA_964541955.1 uncultured Lachnospiraceae bacterium | reverse complement strand
GCACGTATTGAAACTGTACTTAAGAAATACGACCGTATTTTTAGAGATGCAGATAAGGATGTATATCAGGAAATTGGTACATTTTCTGTTATGATTTCAGATTACTCAAGTATATCAATGGATTTTGCAATACTGAATCGACCAGTAATTTTCCATTGTGCAGATTATGATTGGTTTATTAAAAATGAAGCTGGATTTAACGTTGATTTCCCAAATGTAATTCCAGGACCATTGTCATTTGATTGGGATACAACAATTTCTAAATTAGAAGAATATTGTATAAACCCACAGTTAGACAAAGAACTTCGAGAAGAACGTTGCAAATATTTCTTTGATAAATCAGTTAATAACGCAGATAATTCGAAACGAATTGTTGAAGAAATTAAGAAGCGCATTAATTTATAAATTCGGAGGATGACGAATGAAACAGATAAGTATTATGGTATTTCCATGCGGATCAGAAGTAGGTTTGGAGATTCATAGAGCGTTAAAAGATATCAGATTTATTGACTTATATGGCGCATCTAGTGTGGATGATCATGGATGTTGGGTATATAAAAATTATATTGGTGGAATTCCATATATGAATGATCCTACATTTATTGATAAGATGAATGAAGTAATCGATAAATACGAAATTGATTTCATTTTTCCTGCACTAGATAGTGTTATGACAGAGCTCAGTAAACATAGAGGTAAATTACATGCAGAGCTTTTGACAAGTCCAGATGATGCTGTTCAGTTATGCAGAAGCAAATCAAAGACATATAAACGTTTAGAAGGCTGTGATTTCCTTCCACAGATTTACAGTAATGTGGATGAGATTCCTGCTTATCCAGTAATTATTAAACCTTCAGAATCACAGGGGGCTCAAGGTTTTAAAATTATTGAAACAAGAAGCGATTTAGAATATGAGTTATCTGTTAGAGAAGATGAACAGGTAATTTGTGAATATCTTCCAGGAGAGGAATACACGATTGATTGTTTCACAGACAGAAACGGACAGTTGCGTTATGTTGCATATCGTAATCGTCACAGAATCAAAAATGGCATTAGCGTAAATTCTACAATGCAGGAACCAGATGAAAGAATTCGTGAAATCGCTGAGATAATTAATAATAAGATAGAATTTCGTGGTGTATGGTTCTTTCAGTTAAAACGCAATGTTAATGGAGAATATCGTTTGTTAGAATGTGCAACCAGAATTGCTGGAACTATGTGTGTTCAGAGAGCAGCTGGTGTAAACCTTGCATTATTAACAGTTTTTGATGCACTAGGATATGATTTAGATATTTCACCACAGGTTAAAAAAGTTACTGTAGACAGAGCATTACACAATGTATTCAAACTTGATATCGAATATGATGAAGTTTATCTTGATTTTGATGACACAGTAATTGTACATGACAGAGTAAATTGTACAGTATTGCAGTTTGTATACCAATGTGTAGAACGAAAAATACCAGTTACTCTATTAACAAGACATGAGACTGATATTTACGCAGACTTAATTGCATATAAGATTCTTCCAGAATTATTTGATAACATTATTTGTTTACCAAGAAGTGAAAGAAAAATTGATCATATTTCACCAAAAGGAAAAGCATTATTTATTGATGATTCATTTGCAGAAAGAAAAGCAATGCAAGATGCGTTTGACATGATAGTGCTAGGTGTAGATGCTGTAGAAGCATTAATTGATGTTCGACAGTAGAGAGAGAGGGAGTTCACTTGAAAAAATTATTAAAGAATCAGTTTTTGTTTGAAGAATTGATAAAAAGAGATTTTAAGAAAAAATACAAGCGTACCACTCTTGGAATGCTTTGGAGTGTATTATCGCCATTATTGAATGTACTTGTTTTAATGGTGGTGTTTACGCAGTTTTTTGGAAGAGAACAGGCACACTTTATCATTTATATTTTTAGTGGAACATTGGTTATGTCCTTTTTTACAGAAACAACACAGGGATGTATGCGTTCGCTAATGGCAAATGCTTCTATATTTACCAAGATTAATGTACCAAAATATCTATTTATGTTTTCAAAAGCAATACAGGCATTTGTTAATTTCTTGCTTACATTTGGTTTGTATATTATATTTTGCATCATTGATCATATAGACTTTGGAATTCATATGTTAAGCATTATTTATCCAATTCTTTGTTTGTTAATTTTTAGTATGGGAGTTGGAATGATTTTAGCAGCAATGTTTGTGTTCTTTAGAGATATTGAATATCTGTATGGTGTATTCCTTACCCTTTTGAATTATGTATCTGCAATTTTCTATCCAGTAGAAATGTTACCACAGGCATACCAGAGCATATTCTTATTAAACCCACTATATGTATACATTAGATATTTTAGATGTGTTATGATAGATGGGCAGATTCCATCACTTGGATTTCATGTGTTATGCGCAATATATGCAGGGATTGCATTGGCAGTAGGTTGCTTTATTTATAAGAAGTATAATAACGAATTCTTATATTATGTATAATGAGGTGAGATATGGCGATTATCGAATGTAAAAATGTGTCAATTCGCTACAAAACAGGCGATTTGAAAGCAATCGGTTTAAAAGAATATGTAATGAGAAAAATGACAGGAAATTATCAAATCAAGGAATTCTGGGCAGATAGAGATATTACATTTTCTTTAGAAAAAGGAGATATGCTTGGAATTATCGGAACAAATGGTGCTGGCAAGTCGACACTTTTAAAAGCAATTACTGGGATTATGGTTCCAACAGAGGGGACAGTGAAAGTAGACGGAAATATAGCTGCACTTCTCGAATTAGCAACAGGCTTTGATGATGAACTGACGGTTAGAGAGAATACCTATTTGCGAGGTGCACTATTAGGATATACAAGACAGTTTATGGATAAAATGTATGACCAGATTATCGAATTTGCGGAATTGGAAGATTTTCAAGAGCATATGTTTAAACAGTTATCTAGTGGTATGAAAAGCCGATTGGCGTTTTCTATAGCGTGTTTAGTAGAACCAGATGTATTAATTTTGGACGAGGTTTTAAGTGTGGGCGATGAAGGTTTTAAGGAAAAAAGTGCTAGAAAAATCAAGTCTATATTAAGCAAAGGTGTAACCGGTTTATTAGTATCGCATTCAGTACAACAGGTTAGAGAGTTGTGTAATAAATGTCTTTGGTTGGATCATGGAAGACAGATTGCATTTGGTCCATCCTATGTTGTATGTAATGCATATAGTGCATATTTGTTTACCCCTAAGGAAAAACGTAAGTTTCCCGAAACAGAAGAGGAATTATACGATATTCATAACCGTTTCCGTGTAGCCTGGAGATTGGGGGTAAAAGAAAAGTTGACAGATGAATATAAAAATAATTCTCAATATAAGCTCGAAACAGAGACACAGCGTATTCAGCGTTTGTTAGGAATCGTAGATCAGATGTCAATTGAAGAACGTAAAAAAATAGAAAACGAGATTGATGGAAAGTAGAAGAGGAGGATAAGATGAAAGGAATTATTTTAGCAGGTGGATCAGGCACAAGACTTTATCCACTAACAAGAGTAACTTCAAAACAGTTGTTGCCAGTATATGACAAGCCAATGATTTATTATCCATTATCAACACTTATGTTGGCGGGAATCAATGATATCCTCATTATATCTACACCACAGGATATTCCAAGATTCCAGGAGCTTTTGGGTGATGGAAAGAATTTTGGTGTTAAATTATCTTATGCAGTTCAACCTAGCCCAGATGGGCTTGCGCAGGCATTCCTGATTGGAGAAGATTTTATTGGTGATGAGCCATGTGCAATGGTTTTAGGTGATAATATTTTCTATGGTGGTGGTTTCAGCAAGAACTTGGCAGATGCTGTAAAGAACGCTGAAAATGGACAGGCGACTATCTTTGGTTATTATGTAAATGATCCACATCGTTTTGGAATCGCAGAATTTGACGATGAATTGAACGTGTTATCTTTAGAGGAAAAACCGAAAGAACCAAAATCTAATTATTGTGTAACAGGTCTGTATTTCTATGATAAGCGTGTTGTAGAAATGGCAAAAAAAGTAAGACCATCTGAACGTGGAGAATTAGAAATTACGGATTTAAATAAGCTTTATTTAGAGGATGATAGCTTAAAAATTCAGATTCTAGGACGAGGTTTTGCATGGCTAGATACAGGGACTATGGATAGTCTTATGGACGCATCATCTTTTGTGCAGACGATACAGAATCGTCAAGGCGTAGTTATTTCTGCTCCAGAAGAAATTGCGTTCTATAAAAAATGGATTGATAAAAAAGAACTATTAAAATCTGCAAAATTATATGGTAAATCACCATATGGTGCACATTTACGTCGTGTAGCAGAACAGAAACTTTATTCAAGTGTAAATGATAGGAGATAAAACATTATGACAATTATCGTAACAGGTGGCGCAGGTTTCATCGGAAGTAACTTTGTAT
>CAZISP010000141.1:0-4519 GCA_964541955.1 uncultured Lachnospiraceae bacterium | reverse complement strand
TGGAGGTGCATTGGTCTTGAGAAATACGAAAGATGGTTTTCTTTATATGGGTGTACCGGCCAAGAAGATGGAATTATAATTTGATAAATATTAATAGATAGTTTAAAAACTTTATAATTATGGAAATGAAAGAATTTATTGAAAATTTTGTCGATCAGTTTGATGAAGCTCCAGCAACAGAAGTTACTCCCGAAACTCGCCATCATGAGATGGATGAGTGGTCTTCATTGATTGCTCTATCTGTAATGGCTATGATTGACGAAGAATACGATGTACAGATAAAAGCGGATGAGATGCGTAATTCAAAGACTGTACAGGAACTCTATGATATTGTACAGTCTTACTTGAATAAGTAATTTACAATGGGACAACTTATAGGCAAACATATATTGGTGACAGGGGCATCCTCGGGTATGGGTAGAGTATTTTGCCAGATGATTGCAAGGGAGGGAGCTACTGTTAGCTTGCTCGCTCGTAATGAAGAACGTCTTAAGGAAACTTTGTCAACGATGATTGGTGAAAATCACAAATATTATGTTTGTGATTTAACGAATGAGGAACATATTAAGAATACTATCAGTGAAATTCAACCTTTGGATGGAGTCGTGTTCTGTGCCGGTATCAATGACTATGTGCCGCTTAAATTCGTGAAGCAGGAGAAATTGGAACGAATATTTCAAACGAACTATTTTTCTCAAATAATTCTAACACAAATGTTGGTAAAGAAGAAGTTGATAAAAAAAAGAGCTTCTTTAGTCTATATTTCTTCATTGAGTTCAGTACTTGGGGTGGCCGGAACTTTGCTGTATGCATCTTCTAAAGCAGCCCTTAATAGTTCGGTTCGTGTGATTGCAGCTGAATTGGCTCCTATGGGAGTTAGGGCAAATGCAATATGTCCGGGTATTGTTAGAACGGAAATGTTGAGTGGGACTAATATAGATGAGGATACATTCACTAAACAAGCGGTAGACTATCCTTTGGGATTGGGTACACCGGAAGATGTGGGTTATGCTGTATTGTTCCATTTGAGCGACGGGAGTAAATGGCTGACAGGAAACTGTATGGTGATAGATGGAGGTTATTCATTAAAATAAATAAGAATGGCTACAATAAGATTTAAAAATGTGGGGATAACTGCGATGAGTGCATGTGTACCTAGTAAGATAGTAAGCAATCGTGATCTCGGTTATCTGATTCCTGAAGAAGAAATCGAAAAGACTATTAATAACATTGGCATTGAAGAACGCAGAATAGCCGATGATGATGTATGTGCTTCTGATTTGTGTTATAAAGCTGCAAAAATGTTGATGGAAGATAACGACATTAATCCAGAGACTATTGATGTTTTACTATTCATGAGCCAGACGAGTGATTATCGCATACCGGCTACTGCACCAGTTCTTCAGCATAGATTGGGTTTGAGCAAGAATACTTGTTGTTTGGATCTTTCCCTTGGATGCTCAGGCTATGTTTATGCTTTGTCAACAGCATTTGCTTATGCAAGCATGGAGGGAATAAACCGTGTTCTTCTTCTGGACGGTGAAACATTCTCTAAGATATGTAATAAGAAAGACAAGGTAGATTGGCCTCTGTACGGAGATGGTGCGACCGCTACACTCATTGAAAAAGGTGATTTTGAAGAAAGTACTTTTATATTGAAGAGTGATGGTAGTGGAGCTGGAAGCGTAATTATTCCTGGTGGTGGAATGCGAAATCCTGTGACCACAGAATCATTGATAGAAACAACACGGGAAGAAGGGAATATCCGTAATGATTTGGAAATATATATGGATGGTATGGAAGTCTTCAACTTCGCTATGAGTGTTGTTCCTAAAAGCGTTAAAGAAATGGCAAAGGAAACAAATACGACCTTAGAAGATATTGATTGGCTTGTATTCCATCAAGCCAATAAGTTCATGACGGATTTCTTTGCAAAGCGTCTGAAGTTTAATATGGATAAGGTTCCCTATTGCATTCAAAAATACGGAAATACAAGTTCTACATCGGTGCCTTTGACTATTGTCAGTGAATTGGAAGGCAAGCTGAAAGATGGTGATTGTGTAGTAATGTGCGGATTTGGTGCGGGTTTGTCATGGGGTACAGCTCGTATCGTATTTAAAGGTTGTCATATATCGCCAGTTATAGAATATTAAGGTATGTTAGATTCAATGAAATTCCATCACATAGGAGTGGCTGTCAAGGATATAGAAAAGACAGCTGCTGTTTATGTACAAGGTGGATACACCCAATCGGCTGTTACATTTGATTCAACTCAGAATGTCAATATTTGTTGGCTGACTAAAGAAGGCATGCCTACAGTGGAATTGTTGGCTCCGGCAAATGAGTTGTCGCCTGTTTGCAAGACTTTGGAAAAAAATGGTGTAACTCCTTATCATACTTGTTACATAGTAGATGATATGGAATCGGCTGTAACAGCACTCCGTAAGATGAAGTATTTGGTAGTAGTAAAGCCGGTAGAAGCTCCTGCTATCACTAATAGCAAGGTGTGTTTCCTGTTCAATAAAAATGTTGGTTTGATTGAATTAGTTGAAGCACCTGCAGAAATTACTTTTTGAGTTCTATGAAATACGTTTTCAGAAACAATACTGTTGAACGCTTCTTTGGAAAGGAGTATTCATTTTCAGGATATGATGACATTAGCTTGATTCCTGCTGATGCCGAAAGTTATGTGTGGTGGTATCAAGTGCCTATCAAATATGAGCAAAGGCTACTTGCCGAAGAGGTAAACGGGTATGTTCAGAAATTAAGTTTTATACTTGGACAGATTGATACCCAAAAGACATTTGTGGCATTTACTATGGATGTTCTATACAATGTACCTTTTACGGATAATGATTATCAGTTGTCTCAAGCTGTGGCTGATTATAATTTGATGCTCTATCAAGCAGAAGCAAAGTATAGTAATGTTAAAGTAATTGACATTCGTGATTTTACTCGAAAATATCAGGCCAATGAACTAGTGGATTGGAAGTTTTATTTCATTTCTCAAATGGGGATGAATCCAAAGCTATCCAAGCCTTTTAAGGTATGGTTTGAACGTAAGATGGAAAGTATTGCCCTCAAACGTAAGAAATGCTTGGTGCTCGATTTGGACAATACGCTATGGGGTGGAATACTTGGTGAGGAAGGAATCGAAGGAATTCAGATAGGAGGTGATTATCCAGGAAAAGCGTTCTTGTATTGGCAAGAGGCATTGCAACAGCTTGCCAAGAATGGGGTGATTCTTACTGTATGTTCCAAGAACAATGAGAAAGATGTTTTGGAAGCATGGGAAAAGAATCCTTTCATTATACTGAAGAAAGATGCGTTTAGTGCATATCGCATTAATTGGCAGGATAAGGCAACCAACATAAAAGAGTTGGCTGATGAGTTGAATATTGGACTGGATAGTTTTGTATTTGTGGATGACAATCCTACAGAACGTGAACTTGTTAAACAAGTGTTACCAATGGTAGCAGTTCCGGATTTCCCCGAACAGCCTTATATGTTTCCTGAGTTTTTCAAACAGTTGGTAGACGATTATTTTAAGGTGTATAGCGTTACTGACGAAGACCGAAAGAAAACAGAACAATACAGAGCAAATGCCGCAAGAGCAAACGCACAAGCATCGTTTGAAGATTTTGATAAGTTTCTGGAGAGTCTTGATATTCAAATAACCATAGAGGCAGCCAATGAATTCAATATTCAACGGATTGCACAGATGACTCAGAAAACAAATCAGTTCAATCTTACAACCAAACGTTATACGGATTCTGATGTGAAGGGTTTTATAGAGGCTGGTTGGAAAATTTGGTGTATTAGTGTGGCTGACAAGTTCGGAGACAATGGTATTACTGGTTGTGTGATGGTAAATGGTAACGAAATTGATACTTTCCTATTGAGTTGCCGTATTCTAGGAAAAGGTATAGAAATAGCCTTCGCCAAAAAGATTATGGCATTGTTACGGGAAAGTGGTGTTAATGCACTAACAGCTAATTATTTGCCAACTGCTAAAAATGCTCAAGTGAGAGATTTTTATGAAAAATGCGGTTTTACTTGTGTTGTAGAAAGTGAAGATGGCAGTAAGAACTATTCGTTGAATCTTACAAATGTGGATTTATCAATCAAAGATTTGTATCATATAAATGTAAAGTAAAAACATAATAGATTTGGAATATGGAACAGAAAGTATTGGAAGTATTGAAAGAAACCTTTGAACTTGAAACGGTAGATACAACTTGCTCTCAGGAAACATGTGATGCGTGGGATTCGATGGGGCAGCTTAATCTTGTAGCTGAATTGGAAGATGCATTTGATGTTTCTTTGGAACCTGAAGAGATTGGGACAATGAAGTCGTATGATGACATCGTCAGAATCCTCAAAGAAAAGGGAATAGAATAAATGTGTTTTATAGACAACTGGCAATCCAACTTCAAAGCCTTGACGGCTCATGAGGCTCGGACGGGCAGAAGCAACGAGCATACGGGTGGGAGAAGGAAGAAAACTTTTGCGTTTCACG
>CAZISP010000140.1:0-4533 GCA_964541955.1 uncultured Lachnospiraceae bacterium | reverse complement strand
ATGTACGGAATGGGCAACGGTGCCGACAAAATTCTCGCAGTCTGCGAGAAATACGGCATTGAAGTCTGCGACTTTTTCGCCAGCGACGGATTTGTCCGCGGACACTCTTTTCACGGCAAGACCGTTCTGTCTTACAGCGACGTCAAGGCGAAATACGGCGATTTTATCGTGCTGGTCTCCTTTGCAACCTCCCTGCCCGACGTGCTTGACAGGATTTATGCAATTGAGAGCGAGACTGAGCTATACGTCCCCGACGTTCCCGTTTTCGGGGAAACGCTTTTCACACGCGAGTTCGTCGAGCAAAACATGGATAAAATTCAGCGGTGCGCCCGGCTTTTTGCAGACGGGGAATCCGTTCGCATATATGAAAGCGTCATAAACGCAAAGCTTACGGGGAAAATATCACATCTCCGTGCAAGCGAAACCGACAGAGCGACTGTGTACCGCCAAATCCTTCGCCCCGAATCCTACAAAGCATACGCAGATCTCGGCGCATACAACGGAGACACTATCCGAGAGCTTTTAGCGGTAGCCCCCAATCTCGAGCTTGCCGTTGCAATGGAGCCTGACGGGCGAAATTTCCGCAAGCTGTCCGAATATGCCGAGGGTGAGAGACGATGCATCATCGAGCTTCACAACACGGGCGCATGGAGCCATGCAGATACGCTTTTCTTTGACGGCAGCGGAAACCGCAACGCAAACATAACGAACGTCGGCTCAAGGGCAAAGGAAATTCAAGTGGATTCACTTGACCGAGTGCTGAGCGGCAGGCACGTTGATTACGTCAAATACGACGTTGAGGGCTCTGAACGGCAGGCGCTTGAGGGCTCAAGAGAAACAATTAAACGCTTCTCCCCCGATCTGCTGATCTCGATGTACCACAGAAGCGAGGACGTGTTTGAGTTACCTTTGATGATCCATGAAATGAACCCGAGCTACAAGCTCTATCTTCGCCGCTTTTCCTATCTCCCCGCATGGGATCTGAATCTTTACGCAATCAAATAATTTTCTCGAGCCCGCCTTTGGCGGGCTGCTTTTTAGAGCTTTTCGGGATAAACTCCGTCCGCTATGAGACGTTTGAAATACTCCATAACGTAGGGCTTGTCCTCGGCGTAGGTGACGCCCACCCAGGTGTCCTCGGATTCGAGCACCTTAACGCGCCCACGACCTCCCGACACAAGCTCGCCCGCCATGGTTGGCAGAACGTGCTCGCTCTTTATATCGTCTGCGGGCAATTTTTGCAGAAATTCGGTGAGCTGACCCTCGGCTTCGGCGAATATCTCGGGGGTGAAGCACCACATATTCATTGAAACGAGAGTATCGTTTGGGAAGGTCTCCCCGTCTGCCACGGCGGCGCCGTTCTTCTTTTCGATGCCGTAGGTCTCCTTTATCCGTGCAAGCCACCCCTCGCTGTCCGCATAACAGATGCCTCTCGTCACGCTTCCGTTGTCGCTGAGGGTGTTTCCAAGGCGGAATCCGATCATTCCGTAATCCCCTACCCCCTTGTCCGAAACAAGAAAATCGTGTGCCTTTTTATAGGCACTCTTGCCGTAATAATCATCGGCATTTATTACAAGAAACGGCTCTTTTACAGCATTTCGACAGCTATGCAGCGCATGAGTCGTGCCCCAGGGCTTTTGGCGATTTTCGGCGCAGACAGGCGTGAACGGCAGGTCGGTCTTGTCCTGGAAAACGTACTCTACCTCACACAGCTTTTCCGTTTTGCTCCCAACAACCCGGCGAAAATCCTCCTCGATATCCCGTCTTATGATGAAAACCACCTTGTCAAATCCCGCCTCAAGTGCATCGTGGATAGAATAGTCAATAATAATCTCGCCGCCGGGTCCGACAGGCGCAATCTGCTTTACTCCCCCGCCGAATCGGGAACCGATTCCCGCCGCGAGGATAACAAGCGATGTCTTCATAATTTTCTTCCTTTCGTTTAGTAAAAAGGGCGGTTTCCCCGCCCTTTTTTTATTCGATAATGAAGTCCTTCAGGTCAGCAAAAAGTGCCGCAGTATCGTCTGTATGAGCGGTGAGCTTGATGGGAGACAGCAGATCAAGGGAGAAAATACCCATAATGGACTTCGCGTCAACCACGTAGCGACCCGAGCTCAGGTCTATTTCAATATCGTACTTTGTAACTGTGTTCACAAACTTGCGTACGTCCTCAAGAGTTGTGAGACGAATATTTACGGTTGTCATTTAAGTAAACCTCCTATTTTGGTTTTAATAATTATACCTCACAAAACGCCCGTTGTCAACCGATACCGGAAATTTTTCATCACTTCGTTAAAAACAAGTCATACAGACCGTGAATTTATTCTTTTTTTACCCCCGCAAAAAAATTCCGTAAATAAAATTTGCTATTATTTTCGCGGAGGTGAAAAAATGAGATTATACGCACCTGCGGCATTTGCGCTCTACGGCGCCCTGTCCCTGCAAAAGGAAACGCCCCTGGGCTTTCTGGCAGTGGTATCAAAGCTTGGCGGCAGTACAGCCAACGCCATGCTCTCCGTCAGAGATACCTACAGGCATCTTGAACTGGCGGGAAAGGAGGAGAGCATCCTTGCCACTCGCTCCGTTTACGGCGGCGCGTCCTGCTTTCCTTTCAGAAATACGGAAATCTCGGCGCGAATACGTGCCTTTGCCTAGGACAACTTCATTGACGACCGAACGGTTTACCGTCGGCTGACCGAGGCTAAGAAAATATACGAGAAAATGCTGTCTCACTACGAGAGCATGGCAGAAAAAAACTGAAAGCCATGGAGCAAATGCTCCATGGCTTTCGGTTTTTACAGTGTAACGCCGTCCTTGAAGATCGCAAGGTCGCGCTTGTCCATGCGCTCGCTCTTGGTCTTTGAGCCCGAGGCTACGGACAGGACGAAATCGTAAAATTCGTCGGTCAGAGCCGCCATGCTCTTTCCCTCCGCCAGCTCGCCTGCATTAAAATCTATCCAGCCGTTCTTGTGAGCGTACAGCTTGGAATTACTCGATATTTTAACCGTGGGAACGGGACAACCGAAGGGAGTTCCGCGCCCTGTGGTAAAGAGCACCATGTGCGCGCCCGACACAGCCAGTGAAAGAGAGGCAACCAAGTCGTTTCCGGGTGCCTGAAGAAGCGAAAGTCCGTTTTTGCGCACCGGCTGACCGTAAGAAAGCACGTCCTCAACCACGGCGTTGCCGCCCTTTTGGGTACAGCCCAGAGATTTGTCCTCAAGGGTGGAAATTCCGCCCGCCTTGTTTCCGGGAGAGGGATTTTCGTTTATCTTCTCGCCGTGGCGGCTGAAATATTCCTTGAAGTTGTTGATAAGGCTCACGCAGTCCTCAAAAATCTCCTTTGTGCGGCAACGGTTCATCAGGATCGTCTCGGCACCGAACATTTCGGGCACCTCGGTGAGAATCGTTGAGCCGCCGCCCGAAATAAGCTTATCCGAGAAGGAGCCCACCAGCGGATTTGCGGTGATTCCCGAAAAACCGTCCGAGCCGCCGCACTTGAGACCTATTATCAGCTTATCTGCCGAGCATTCCTCGCGCTTAAACTGCGATGCGTACTCACAAAGCTCGGAAACTATCTTAACGCCCGCCTCGATCTCGTCCTCAACCTCCTGGCAGATAAGGAAGCGGATACGCTCGGTATCGTAATCACCAAGCATCGCCTTCATCTGCTCGGCGGTGTTGTTCTCGCAACCGAGAGCAAGCACCAGAACAGCGCCCGCGTTGGGGTGATTTATAAGTCCGCAGAGTGCCTTTTGCGTGTTTTCGTGATCCTCTCCAAGCTGTGAACAGCCGTAGGGGTGAGAATAGGAGAAAACGCCCTCAACACTGCCTTTTGCAAAGCCCTTTGATCTGTCCTCAATTTCCTTTGCGATAGCGTTCACGCAACCGACGGTAGGAACGATCCATACCTCGTTACGGATGCCTACCTTGCCGTCCTTGCGCTTATAGCCCATAAACGTGCCGGGCTTGGAGGGTGTGAGCTCGGTGTAATTGGGGGTATATTCGTAGGAAAGGAGTCCCGAAAGGTTGGATGCCAGGTTATGTGTGTGTACGTGATGGCCTACGGGGATATTTTCCTTTGCGTGACCGATGGGGAAGCCGTATTTAATTACGTTCTCACCCTCGGGGATCTCCTTTATTGCCACCTTGTGACCGGCGGGGATGTCCTGAGCGAGGGTTATCTCACAGCCGTCAGCTATGAATTTATCGCCCGCGACAGCCGCATTCAAAGCAACGGCAACGTTATCCTTTTCGTTTATCTTAAGAATGTTCATATTTCCCTTCTCCTTGTTTAATTTAACCGCGCACAAGCTTTTCAACCGTAGCCTTCACGCCGTCAGCCTTGAACGCGTCAAGGTAGGAGGCAACCGTCTCGCAGAACTGAGGATAAGAGCAAAGATCCTCGCCCCAGAATTTTTCGTTTGACAAAACCGCCTTTGCATACTCTGCCGAAGACTTCTTGCTGTTTGCCGCAATGAACTCAAGCGCTTCGATATCGTCGCGAACGGTGTAGGGTGTGCCGTCCATGGGTCG
>CAZISP010000139.1:0-4554 GCA_964541955.1 uncultured Lachnospiraceae bacterium | reverse complement strand
ACACGATTTCATCACACTTCTCCCAAAGGGCTATAACACAATGCTTACGGGCAACTGTGCCAACCTTTCTCAGGGACAGCGTCAGCTTCTTTCCATTGCCCGCGCGGCGGTGGCAGACCCTCCCGTAATGATTCTGGACGAGGCAACCTCCTCTATCGACACACGCACCGAGGCGATTGTTCAGCGAGGCATGGATGCTCTCATGAAGGGCAGAACCGTGTTCGTTATCGCTCACCGTCTCTCCACCGTTCGGAACTCCGACGTTATCATGGTGCTTGACCACGGACGGATCATTGAACGAGGAACTCATGAGGATCTTATCGCTCAGAAGGGGCAGTATTACAGCCTCTATACAGGCGCGTTCGAGCTTGAATAAAATAAAGGTCGGTGGCGATAGCCACCGACCTTTATTTTATTGTCCGTTGGGATATTGTGTGGGTTGTTGGGGATTTTCGGGCTGAGGCTGCTGCGGTGCCTGATAGGGAGGGAAGCCCTGATTTCCGTAGGCAGGGTCAAATCCGCCCTGATATCCGTTGTTTTGCGGATTGTAGCCGTTGTTTTGCGGATTGTAGCCGTTGTTCTGCGGATTGTAGCCGTTGTTCTGCGGATTGTAGCCGTTGTTCTGCGGATTGTAGCCGTTATTATAGCCGTTGTAGCCTTGGTTGTAACCGCCGGCGGGATTATAGCCTCCGTTATAGTTCGGAGCATAGCCGTAGCCGCCGTTTGCTGCGCCTCCGATGGGCTTGTTGCGGATCGCGAATACAAAGAAAGGCGTGAGGAAGGAGAAGAGGATCGAGAGCACCAGGTAAAGAGTTGCATTATCGGGCGCAAAGTTCTTGAACACGTGGTAAAGAGCTATGTAGTAGAACACGGTATAGGCTATACTTGCGACAATCGACAGAATTCCGCCCGCAAAATACCCGCCGAGAATAGACAGAATGATATCAAACGGTGTTTCCGCATCCATATACTGAATGCTGCCGATTATGTATCTAATCGTTGTTGCCATAGAAAAGAAACCAATAGAATTGGTGAATAAGTTGAGCCCCAACAATATCCAGCCGTAGGGAAGCTTTTTCTGACCGTATACGGGCTCCTGTCCCACTCTGCCGGTGATGTAAACGTTTCCAATGGGAATGAATGCAAGCCATGCAACCGAAATGTTCAGGCGCTTGGCCATTTTGTAATAGCCGATGGCACTGAACAGGTACATCATAATGCCGATGGCAAGAGAGATCAGAAGCACCACGAGAATTATTGCGGCGCCCGCGCCCATAGCCGTGGCAATGCTGTCGGAATAATCATAATAATCGTAATAATCGTAGTAGTCGTACATGAGAAAATTCCTTTCTTTTTTTGTTTTTGAAATTACAAAAGCCTGATATCCGCTATGTGAGGCAGATGGTCGGACGCCGATATCCCGGGAATCTCGGCGGAGAGCACCTCAAAGTCCTCAGATACGAATATGTAATCGATCTTTACCTGCGGCTTGTCGGTAGGGAAGGTGTGACGTTTCTCACAGGCAAAGCCGAGGCTGACATCGTGCAGTCGGGTTTTTATAGGATCTATGATCGTGTTTTCGGGCGGCATATTGAAGTCGCCCATGAGTATAACGGGTGTGGTTATCTTTTCAAGCTCAGAGCAAATGGTGACGACCGCGCTGACACGCTCGTCGTCGTTGAGCCCCATGTGGCAGGACAGAACGGTGATCTCCTTGCCGACCACGTCTATTTCCGCCTTGAGCAGGCATCTGTCCTCGTAGCGGTGAATGTTGTAATAGCGGTCACGGGGAGAGGGAACGGGAATATCTACCGAGCGGACGATGGGAAATTTGGACAGAATCGCGTTTCCGTAAAGCCCTTTTCCCTTGATGTTGATGGCGGGGGCGAAATACCCGTTCATGCCCGTGAGGAGCATCAGCTCCTCGGTCTGATTTGTATAGTCGGGAGATCCCTCCCTGTTTGATTTACCGCGCACCTCGTTGAGAGACACGATATCCGGATCAAACTGCTTTATGACCGATGCCACCAGCGGAAGATTTATCCTTTTCTCGGGGTGGTAAAACTCGGCACCGTGTTGAATGTTAAATTGCATTAACTTCATTGTTTTTTCCTCGGGTTAAAGCTCGCCTCGCTTGTAGAGACGATTCATGCGGCGGTATTTTGCGGGGTCAAGGCGTCCGAGCTGATCACGTGTGATTCTGAACGCCCAGTTGCCCTCCGATTTGCCGGGGGTGTTTATTCGGGTGTCGGCACCGAAGCCCAGAAGATCCTGTATAGGGAAGATTACCGTTCCCGCATGGCTTGCCATAAGGTTGCGAACGACGATATCGCAGGCGCGGTCGCGGTCGTCGCCCTCGTAGCCGATATAATCGAACATTTCGCGGCGCTCGCTTTCCTCCTGCTCCCAGATGTAGCCCAGAAGCGTGTTATTGTCATGGGTGCCCGAGTATGCGATGCAATTTTCAACGTAATTGTGAGGCATATGAGTGCTGTCACCCCCAAAGAATCCGAACTGGAACACTCGCATTCCGGGGTAGCCGCTGTATTCCACCAGCGCCTCGACCTCGGGTGTGATTTCGCCCAGATCCTCTGCGATGATGAAGTTCTTTTTGGGGTCGGTCACGCTTTGGATAGCGTCGATGAACGCCTTTCCGGGACCCTTTACCCATTTGCCCTTCTTTGCGGTCTTGGCTGTGGCGGGAATGCTCCAAAAGGACTCAAGTCCTCTGAAATGGTCGATTCTCACGCCGTCAAACATCTTGTACATATGGCGGATTCTGTCCTTCCACCATGCAAAGCCGTCCTGCGCCATCTTTTCCCAGTTGTAGAGGGGGTTGCCCCAGAGCTGACCGTCTTCGGAGAAGTAATCGGGGGGAACGCCCGCAACCACGGTGGGCTTGCCGTCCTCGTCAAGCAAGAACATATCGCGGTTTGCCCAAACGTCCGCGCTGTTGTCGGAAACGTATATGGGGATATCGCCGATGATGGAGATTCCCTTGCTGTTTGCGTATTTTTTTATTTTGCTCCACTGGTCAAAGAAGGTGTACTCAATGAACTTCCACAGATCGTATACGCTCTTGTCGTATTTTTCCGTTGTCCACTCAAACCAGCTCTTGTTGTCGTTTGCGGTCATGAGCGCCATGAAGCGGCAGACCTGCTCGAGATAGGGATTTTCGCGGATAAATTTGTTTATTTTCGCCTTTTTTGCCTTTGTGCATCTTTCAGCCGCAAGCCTGAGAAGCGGAAGACGCTCGACGTTCAGTCTGTCAAATTCGCAAACGTAAGGATTTTTCTGCTTTGACATCTCAAGCTCAAGGTCGGTTATAAGCCCCTCTGCCGCCAGCTCCTCAAGGTCGATGAAATTGGGGTTTCCGCCAAAGGAGGAGTAGGACTTGTAGGGGGAGTTTACCGAATCGGTCATGCAGAAGGGAAGTGTCTGCCAGCAGCTAAAGCCGCATTTTTCCAGGAAGTCCACGAATTCTTTGGCTTCTTTCCCGAAGCTTCCGCAGGAATAATCGCCGTAAAGTGATGAAATGTGCATCAGCACGCCGCTTTTTCTTTTCATAATCGTTGTCCTTTCGAACCTACGCCGGATTTTGGTAAAAGAGACTTATGCAAAATATGTAAGTATATTATAGCATTCTTTTTTTACAATTACAACAATAAATTCACATATTTTACGAAAAACCGGTGCAAAATTCCCGCTCTGCTGTCGGCAGGGCGGGAATTTTCGGTTGCACGGGGGGATATCCGTCAGGAAAACCTAAAATTCGACGTTGAAATCAAGAAATCAATATTCGAAAATGATCGAATTCTCTTTTCGCCACAATATTGTTTGAGGTTTAATATGCAGCAAGTCGCACAATCTCGTGATTTGCCCGGCTTTGTCCTCGCTGCTGCTGTTTTTTCCGATATATACAGTCTCCCGCCCTACCGTCACGGAGACCTTCTGCCTGAAATTTCCGGAGCTCAGGGTGCCGTCCTTGGTCAAAAACGAAAGCTCCTCTATTGCGGTCGCACAGTGCTCGGGCAAAGCGTTCTCCAGGCACCGTTGAACCGTATATACGAAGGCTTCCGTAGGAGTTGATGCATTATGCGAAGCACCGTTATAAATAACCTGAATGCCTATGGGCGCGCAGATAAATTTCCGGCTGAGATCAAGGCTTCGCCTCCCATATTATCGTGTGATATGGGTTCCTTTTTGCCGAACAGCTTACATACGCTTTGATAGAACGAGCTGTCGGTATAGCTGCATTCCTTCAGGAGCTTGTAATGATCGGAGGTTTTGAAGGTGTTGGAGCCGGTGGTCGTCGTGTCGGCGTTGAGCTTATCGCAATAGAATTCCGCAAATTCCTCAAGCAATTCCTTGAATTCCTCCGAGGATATTTTGTCGGCGGAATATGTAAAGTGAGAGTAATCCTTGTCGTCACCGTCATTCAAGAGGAAAACTACGTAAGCGATGAAATACCACATTCCGTTTTTCATTACATTTCCGACCGCATCGGAACGCTGTGTCTTTTTTGCGATTGATTGGCAATCTGCCGCCATATCT
>CAZISP010000138.1:0-4572 GCA_964541955.1 uncultured Lachnospiraceae bacterium | reverse complement strand
GCTTGACGAGTACACAACTCAGCTTGGCATGAAGCGCGCGCTTCACCTTGTTTGCGAGCTTGGCTGCGGCAAGGTCTCAAAGCTCCACATCGAGCGTTCCTCGGGCAATTCCACCGAGGCAACTCCCCTTACGGTAAGCATCGCAAAGATGGAAGAGATTCTCGGCATTTCCGTGCCCGAAGCGGATATTGTCCGTTGCCTGGCGGCACTGAACTTCGAGCCTAAGATCAACGGCGACGAGCTTTCGGTTATGGTTCCTCCTTACCGTGATGATATTGACAACAACGTTCAGGACATTGCGGAAGAGGTTATCCGTTCCTACGGCTACGAGCATATCGTGCCCTCCTTCCTCCGCACGGCAAAGGTTACCTGCGGCGGTCTCAACCATGACCAGAAGGTGATGCTGAAGCTGAAGAAGGCTCTGGCATCTCAGGGCTATTATGAGTCCATGTTCTATTCTTTCTTCTCCCCCCGTGACATTGATATGCTGAAATTCGCCCAAGACGCACCCGAGAGAAACGCTATCCGCATAATGAACCCCATCAGCGAGGACCTTTCTCTCATGAGAACAACTCTCGCGCCTTCTATGGTGAATGCGGCAGTCCGCAATCTCCGCCGCGGAAACACGGCAGGCAGATTCTTTGAGATCGCCCGCAAGTTTATTCCCAAATCCCTGCCTCTTACCGACTATCCCGAGGAGCACATGATGCTCTCCGTGGGCGTTTTCGGTGACGGTGAGACCTTCTTTACCGCCAAGGGCGCATTTGAAACGGTTGCAAGAACCTTTAACCTCAAGTTTACCTATGAGCGCGACGTAAAGCCCTTCCTGCACCCCGGAATGACTGCAAAGGTGCTTCTGGGCGACGTTGAGGTGGGCTACCTGGGCAGACTTTCTTACGAGCTCTGCGAGGAGCTTTCGATTGAAAAGCCCGTGTTTGTGGGCGAGCTTGACTATCAGCTCCTTTCCGAGCGTTTTGACACCGCCGTTCATTTCACACCCATCTCTAAGTTCACCGCCGAGACCCGCGACCTGGCTCTCGTTTGCTCTGAGGAGATCACCTGCGGCGCGCTTGAAGAGGCCATCGCATCATCCTGCAAGTATATTACCTCGGTGACGCTTTTTGACGTTTACCGCGGCGCACAGATCAGAGAAGGCAAGAAGAGCATGGCGTTCAAGCTTGTGTTCTCCCCCGACGATCACGAGTTTACGGGCGAGGAGATCGACGGCTACGTAAAACGCATCCTTAAAAAGCTTCAGCACGTTCTGGGCGTCGAGCTCAGATGACGAAAAACGTCAGGGACCCGTTTGGGTTCCTGACTTTTCGGCGTTCTTGAATGTTTTAATAAAATGGTTGACATTTGGAAAAAGTTGTGGTATAATTTTCTTAATTGTTGAAATCTCAACAAACCGAGCGGAGGTATTCATGAACGAAAGGTTTGAAAAATTTACGGTTCTTATAGCGAAAATCAACCGTAATATTAAAAAGATCAAAAATCAAGAAATGGCAGATTATGATCTGAGAAGCTCCCATGTTTCTTGCCTTTACTACTTGTATACCTCGGAATCGCTGACGTCCACCGATCTTTGCGAGAGATGTGAGGAAGATAAGGCTACCATATCCCGCTCCATTGATTATCTGGAGAAGAACGGATATCTTGTCTGCCTGTCTCAGAAGACAAAAAGGTACAAAACGCCCCTTGCGCTTACCGAAAAGGGTAAGGCGGCGGGGGAGAAGATCGCGGATAAGGTGAACCGCGTTCTGGACGAGATCGGCGTTGTGCTGACCGAGCGGGAGCGCGACGATTTTTACCGATATCTTACCGTGATTTCCGACAGTCTCGACGCTTTGGCTATGTAAAAAATAAAAAGGAGAAAACAAATGAGCGATTATGTAATTTTTACCGATTCGGGCTGTGATCTGCCCAAATCCCTTCTTTGCGAGTGGGGGATACCCTGCAAAAATCTGCATCTTCACTTTGACGGAGACGAAACGTCGTCTCTTGAGGATATTGAGGTCGGAGATTTTTATCAGAAGATGAGAGAGGGTGCGACACCAAAAACCTCTGCCGTAAACGTTGCCGAGTTCAAGGAGCTGTTTGAGAGCGCCTTGTCTCAGGGCAAGGATGTTCTTTATATCGGATTTTCCTCTGCGCTGAGCACGACATACAATTCCTCGAGACTGGCTTCTGTCGAGCTGGCGGAGAAGTATCCGGAGCGCAAGATCCGAGTTGTTGACACTCTTTCCGCATCCTCGGGCCACGGTCTTATCGTCAAGCTTGTAAATGACAAGAAGAACGCGGGCGCGACCGTAGACGAGGCGGCGGACTATGCCGAGGATATCAAGCTGAAGATATCTATTTGGTTTACCGTTGAGGATCTGGTGTATCTGAAGCGCGGAGGCAGAATAAGCGCTGCCGCGGCTTTCTTTGGTAACATGCTTGGAATCAAGCCCGTGCTCCGTATGGACGATGAGGGACACCTCGTTCCTTACTCCAAGGTCAGAGGCAGAAAGATGTCTCTTAACGCTATGGCTGACAAATACGGCGAGCTTGCGACCGATCACAACGGAATTGCCTTTATCTCTCACGGTGACTGCATTACAGATGCGCAGTACCTTGCAGATTTGATCAAAACCAAATACGGCGCCAGGGTCGAGCTTATATCCGACATTGGGCCGATCATCGGATCTCATTCGGGTCCCGGCACCGTTGCTCTTTTCTTCCCCGGCAAGAGCAGACTTAATTGACACGGGTCAAAATTCACACGGAGATAAAAAATATGGCTAATAAGGAAAAGAAGGCTCCCAAGGGAAACTTTAACATAAAGGACATTGGCGGTATCCTTTTTTCAAAGATGGCGAAGGGCGGTGCAAGCAGACTTCGCTCCAATACCGACGAGGTCAATAAGCTGAACGTTTTCCCCGTACCCGACGGCGACACGGGCGACAACATGAGGATGACCATCGAGAGCGGAATCGCCGCTATCGAGAACATCGATTCGGACGATCTGGCCGAGGTTATGAAGACCCTTTCCCACGGTATGCTTTTGGGCGCGAGAGGAAACTCGGGCGTTATCCTGTCTCAGTTTTTTGCGGGTATGTCCAAGGGACTTTCAAAAACCAAGACCGCAGATCCCGCAACCTTTGCTCATGCCCTTGAGCTTGGTGTTGAGCAGGCTTATTCCTCGGTTATGACTCCCACCGAGGGCACTATCCTCACCGTTGCGCGTGAGGCTGTTGAATATGCGGTGGCGAATCTTGACTCCAAAAGCACGATCCGTTCGCTTTTTGCCGATCTCGTAAAGGAAATGCACGAATCACTTGACCGCACACCCGAAATTCTCGCGGTTCTGAAGGAGGCGGGAGTCGTTGACAGCGGCGGAGCGGGACTTCTCTATATTATGGAGGGCTTTAACCGCGTGCTGAACGGCGAGGCGGCTACCGACGAGCCGGAGGAGGAAACCGCTGTGCCCGAGCGCAAGGCGGCAGCTCCTGCAACCTTTGCGTTCAACGAGAACAGCGTAATGACCTATGGCTATTGCACGGAGCTTCTTTTGCAGCTCCAGAGGTCAAAGACCGATATCGACAATTTTGACGTTGACGCTCTCAAGGCGTTTCTCGCAAGTATCGGCGACTCTGTCGTTGCATTTAAGACCGAAAGCATCGTAAAACTGCACGTTCATACGTTCACGCCCGAAAAGGTGCTTGAATACGGCAGAAAATACGGCGAATTTCTGACTGTAAAGATCGAAAATATGTCTGTTCAGCACACCGAGCTTGAGGAGGGTAAGGGGACGGGCGAGGCTGAAGGCGCCGCGGCGGTCCCTGCCAAGAAATACGGTATCGTTGCGGTGAGCAACGGCCCCGGAATTACCGAGCTGTTCACACAGCTTGGAACCGATGTGGTGGTTCCCGGCGGACAGACCCAAAACCCTTCGACCCGTGATTTTATCGAGGCTTTCGAGCAGATCAGTGCCGAGCATATTTTCGTGTTCCCCAATAATTCCAACATATTTATGGCGGCTCAGCAGGCCGGCGAGCTTCACACAAAGGCGACTGTCCACGTTATTCCGAGCAAGAATGTCGGAACGGGCTACGTTGCAATTTCTGCGGCAAACCTTGATAATCCCGACGTTGACGCGGTAATGTGTGAGATGGAGGAGGCTATGAAGCGTGTGAGCGCAGGCTACGTTTCCCCCTCGATCCGAGACGCGGAAATCGGCGGTATCCGAATAAAGAACGGAGACACCATGGGTATTATCGACAAGGAGATTGTTGTTTCCGAGGCAGACAGAATGTCGGCGGTCAAGGCTTTGGCATCAAAGCTTCTTGAGCTTCCCGATAAGTTCATGCTGACCGTTTTTGCGGGCGCAGATTCCGCTTTGGCGGAGCAGGAGGAGCTTGCGGCTTATCTTTCTGAAAAATATTCCGATGCCGAGGTGTATTTTATCGACGGCGGGCAGGAAATTTATCCTTACATTTTTGTGGCTGAATAAAGAGCAAATAAAAAACGCGGCGAAAGCCGCGTTTTTTATTTGCTCTTTAATTACATTCCGAGTGTAGCCGCGCCGAC
>CAZISP010000137.1:0-4573 GCA_964541955.1 uncultured Lachnospiraceae bacterium | reverse complement strand
GCGAGCCTCATCAATACGGTGTTGACGCTCCACCTTGCCATTATGCCTCGGAGTACAAAGATTTGGACGAGCTTACGCCTTACGCCCTACGTGAACTTGTCAAGGGAGTTTATATCGAAGTTCCAGACAAGAGCAGCGGCAAACGGCGGCAGAACATCCGCATTTCCTATAATCTTGTGGGCTTTATCCCGCTGAATGAACTGATGAAAGAGGAAACGGCATGACCGAAGCCATGCCGTTCCTGCAAAAATATGATATTACTTTCTTACGACCCCGCCTTCGGGCGGGGTCATTTTTTCTTCATCTGAACCTTTAGCTCCATGCGGGTCGGATTCGTGCGAATCCGGCCATTTTCCCCCTCATCTGCTCTGCATTTTGAGGCAATTTTTTTGAGAAAAGCTCCGCCCGCACAGCTTTTGTTATTCTCGACATTTTTTTCTTTCTGACCTGTATATATCTATAATTAAATTGTATAAATTCACAAAAAAAAGAGAATATTCGAACAAATATTGACAGCCTCTTCTTTCTCCAGTTATAATATGGATGTATATCTATTTTTTTAGGAGGATATTATGAAGAAGCTCACAAAAAAACTGCTTTCATTCGTCCTTGCAGCGGCGATGATAGTCCCCATGTTCGTGTTCCCTTCTTCGGCTGAGGGTACAGCTCCCGAGCTTGTTAACTCGCCCACAGGCTACTCGAACATTGAAGTTCGTGTCACCACAGATAAAGACCCTCTAAGTTATCGAATAGGTGACAAAGTCACCTTTACAATGAAGGTATATGCCGACAACGTGCACATTTCCGTCCCCATAATCAAATACTGGCTTGAGGGCGACGGAAGCACCGAGCTCGGCGTTGACAAACTTTACAAATCCGGAGAGCTTTACCCTGACGAAAACGGCGTGTTTACCCTCACCGAGGATGTTATCTCAATTCCCGGCTATATGAGACTCGAGGGCGAAATTCGCAGCTCAAACGGAGCAAGATGGACTGAAACTCCCGACAACGACCGTGCATACGCACTCGGCGCAGGCATTTTGGTAAATTATGAGGAGATCAATACGGTTTCTCCCATTCCCGAGGATTTTGACCGGGTCTGGGACGCTCGACTTGCAGAGCTTGACGCAGTTGCGCCTAAGATCGTTCGAATCGACAAGGTTACAAAGTGGTACAGCATAAGCACTTACAGGGATCTCTCCGCAGATACCACCATGGACGTTTATGCGATCTATATTGACTGCCTCGGCGACAGCAGTGACATTCTGAAAAGTGATGACCTGGGAAACGAGGCGGGTGCTACATATGCTGTTGCTTACCTGACGGTTCCGAGGAATAAGTCGGACGGATCTCTCCCCATCTATCAAGGCTATCAGGGATACGGTATAAATACCGCCACTCCTGCCGAAACCACATACTATCTTGCAGCAATTATGTCTACTCACTCTGTAGTCCTTCTCAATAACGAGAATGCGGCAACATCTGCTGAATTTAAAGAAAAATACACATCCTACATCAAGGACGGTGTAGACTACGGCAGAAATACAGAAGCAAACTCAAAGATCGAGACCTGCTATTTTGCAAACATGCTTCTCCGTGACGTTCAGGTTCTCCGCTTCATGAAGCAAGCTTTCGGCAGCGAAGGTGCGGCAAGCCTCGTTGACGAAAACACGATCATCAACGGAATGACCCGTGACGAGCTGAACAAACAGATCGAATACTGGACAGGTCTTGCAAACGATGATATCACGACCAACGGCGGCAGTCAGGGCGGGTTCCAGGCTATCGGCGTTGCGGCTCTTGAGCCCGGTGTCGTATCGGTCAACGCAAATATCCCTTGGATGGGCGATACTCACATCGGCTCCGACGATCAGAAGGTTTGGGGTCACCCCCGTCCCAACTATGCAGACGGCATCAGATATTGCGATACCGCATTCCTTGTTCGCCGTGTTACCGCTCCGGTTACCATTACAGCGGCACTTGTTGACAGGTCCTGCGTTCCCACAGGCGTTATTGCCATTTGGAATAACCTTGTCCAGGCAAGGGCGGACGATGAGGATTACCGTGCATCAATCGTATTCACTCAGACCGCAACCCACGGCTATACTCCCACATATGCCGAAAATCAGAAGCAGACTCTCCGCACATATGAGATCATCGAGCCTTCGGGAATCGCAAACAACATCGGCGGCTTCACAAAGTCCGGATTTACCGATATCGACGGTGTTGCGGTAGACCAGGATGCACTTCCCGCATCTACCGGATATATTCAGGTAGGCACAAGCAACCAGACGACTGCAACAGTTGCAGAAGGCTATTCGCCCGACCTATATTACATGTACGGCGCCAATGCATACTACAATGCGGAAAAGAAAAAGCTGGTTTTTGTTTCAACCGGTTATACGATCACCGCTTCATCCGGCCAGCACAAATCAACCGCCACCCAGAACATAAATGATCCGGGTGCCACATGGTATCTGGCTTATTGGGCAAGCGAAAATGCCGCCAATATCAAGGAGATCGAATTCCGCCGGGGTACGGAGGGAACCGCTCTCGGCGGCATCGGATACTTCACATCCCTTCTCACCGCTGCCGTTTCCGTTAAGTACGATAATGCCTTAACAAGTTGTACATGGGGCAACAGCAATACTGCCGCACTTCTCGTAGGTATGACCTCGCTAACAACAGCAGGTCACGGTTCCTTTGCCAAAGACGGCACATTTACCGCCAAATCCTATGAGGACGGTGTTGTAAACCTCACAGGCTTCAGCGGTATCAGCGACAGTAATTTCAGCAATGTACTTTACAATTGCGCTTCCGTTACGGAGGTCGTAACACATAAGCTTTCGGGTGCAAACATGTTCGAAGGCTGTACAAAGCTCAAAAAAGTCACAATTCCCGACATTGCAATGGTCACATCTGTGGGAGCGGATTGCTTCAAGGGCTGCACAAGGCTTGAGAATATAGACATTCAAGCTACTATATCCGGCATTACATTAGGCAACAATGCATTTGGCGGAAATGCAATTACGATCAATGTAAATACCTCATCCGATAAAGAAATTTTATCAAAGGCGCTTGAAGATGCGGGGATCGCAAACATTACCATTGTGACAAAAAACGATGTTTTCGATCCGATCCCCAAAGGCTATTCAAACACCGATGCAAACTTTGAGATATCAGGGTTCTCCGATATCGACACAGGCGAGGGTTGGAGACAGATCGGCGGTGCCACAGAAAAGGCTGCAGTTACACAGTCGGGCGAGATGCTGATCGCACCCTCTCTCTTTGAAGTATACGGCGGCCGGGCTTACTTTAATGAAGCACTCGGCAAGCTGGTTATCGTTGCAACAGGCGGCTCGCTCTCCGCAAACTACGGTGAGCAAAACCCCTACACACAGGCAACTTATGATTACAACCGAGCAAACTATGCAAAGCTGGCAATTGCAAACCATACTGCCATCATGGCAGATCCCAAGGCGGCAACTTACAGCGCAGGGGGCTGCACCTCCATGTGGATCTCCGCTGCCAATATAGGCGCATATCCCACTGCATACAATGCTGCTATCGCAGAGGGCAAGACCGATGAAGAGGCAAGAGCGATCGCAGGCGAGGCCGTTGCAGAGGCTTGTCTCCGGTGGGCGACGATCAGGAACAGCGCTGATGTAGGCGCAGTCTGGAAGATAGCTTACTGGGTAAACATGAATGCAAGCAAGATTACTGATCTCGAGGTGAGAACCACCACAGCAGTAGGACTTCATAGCTGTGCTTACTGGTTCGGTCTGCTTACAAGCGTTGAATCTGTCAAGCTCTGCACAAATGTCAGAGTTGCAGGGTTCTCTCAGACCAACGTAGGCGCATTTAATACAATGTCGAGCCTCGTTTCTCTCGGTCACGGCACATTTGCGTCCGACGGCACATTCACCCCCACAACTTACATTCCCGGCAGAGTCGATATCACAGGTCTCAGCAGCTCTACGGCTGCCAACCTGAGCTACGCATTCTACAAAGCGACCTCTGTTTCCGCAGTTTCCACTCATGCCATTACAACAGGTATGTTCAGCGGTGCAAGCAGCCTTTCAAGGGTCATTATCCCCAAGGGCTACACCCTCTCGACCATCAGCGCTGATGCATTCCTTAACTGCACGTCGCTTGAATACATTGAGATCGCCGGCACTGTCGATCCGGCTATAACTATCGCAGCCAACGCATTCACAGGCACCTCCGGCGTTACCGTTGTAGTTAATACTGCAAGCGAAAAGGGCTACGTAGAGGCTGCACTTACAACATCAGGCATCACGGGCGTTACAGTGATCACAACCGAGGACTATGTTAAGGCTCCCACAAATGCGATCAAGTCCGAGGGATTCTCCGTAAGAAAGAACGGATATACAGGTCTGAGAGCTCTGTTCTCCTTCAACGAGACGATTTCCTCCGCAAACATTTACGACGGCTTCACTCTCGTTTCCTACGGCGTTATCGCTTCCTCTTACAGCAGATTTGTAAGCGAATACGACGGAGACGAGGATGCATTCTTTGCCGCCGCAAGAGCTGTAACAAATAACGAAGGCAG
>CAZISP010000136.1:550-4598 GCA_964541955.1 uncultured Lachnospiraceae bacterium | reverse complement strand
GCTGGCAAGAGAAGGCGTGAAGATCGCCGTTTGCGATATCAATGAGGAAACAGTCGCCGCCACTGTCGAAAGAGTTACCAAAGCGGGCGGTGTGGCGAGAGGCTACGTGGCTGACGTGACCGAACCCGCGAGCATCGACGCGGCGATAAGCCTTGCCGCTCAGGAGCTTGGCGGACTTGACATAATGGTTCACGTTGCGGGCGGCAGTGCGAGAATTGCGGGCAAGGACGCAAAATACCTGCCTCTCGCAGAGCAGGAGGATTACGTTATCGACCGAGTTCTGAAGGTCAATCTCTACGGCGCAATTTGGGCATCCCGCGCGGCGGCAAGAATCATGATAAAGCAGGGCAGGGGCGGAAGAATAATCAATTTCTCCTCCGCTGTAGGTCTCATGGGCTTGCGTGGGTTTGCCGACTATGCCGCGTCAAAGGGCGGCGTTATGTCATTGACGCGGGTTCTTGCAAAGGAGCTTGGTGAGTATAACATAACTGTAAACGACGTTGCCCCCGGTATCGTTATGCGCCCAAATGAGGGCGATAACACCGACCGAGCGCTGAAAACGAACGTGCTGGGCAAAAAATGTACGGCTGCCGATATAGCGGAGCTTGTCGCCTTCCTCGCATCCGACAAGGCAGGCTTTATAACGGGGCAGACCTACGTTTGCGACGGTGGCAGGTCTCTTTCAATGAAAGGAAGCGACTAAAATGAAAAGACCGTCGTTTGCACACGGAAAATCGCCCATGATAGTGGCGGTCATAAAGGAAAAGACCGCGTATGCGGCAATCTGCAAAATCAGAGAAGCGGAATTTGCGGGAGCAAGAGGAATCGACCTTCATATTCCGTATCTGCGCCCCGAGGACAGGACGCTCGACGGGCTGAAAAGGATAATTTCCTCAACCGACCGTCCCATTCTGGCACTGAACTATGATACATCGAATTACACGGACGAGGAGCGCATGGAATCGCTGGCTCTCGCCGTCGAGGCGGGTGCGGCGGCGGTGGATATGCAGGGCTATACCTTTGACCGCGCGTCAAAGGACGCTTTTGTTGATGATGATTTTATCCCCGAGGGCATGGAATTTCTTCGTGACGTTCGTCCCCGCGAGGTTGCTCTGAAGCCTGAGATTATCGAAAAGCAAAAGGCGTTTATTGAAAAGATTCATGGCATGGGAGCAGAGGTCCTTTGCTCGGTGCATTTCGGAACCGTGCTCACAAAGCAGCAGCTTGAGGCGGTAGCACGCTTTGCCCGCTCAAAAGGCGCGGATATTGTTAAAATGGTTGCTGTCTGCACCGACCGTCACCAGGTGCCCGAAGCAATTGAGGCGACTATTCTTCTGAATGAAACCCTTGACTTCCCGTTTTCTTACCATATGAACGGCAGAGAAGGCATAATCACCCGAAAGCTCTGCCCCTTGTTTGGGTCGTACATCATGTTCTGTAACGTGGAATACGGAGACGGCGCCGACCCCGAGCAGCTTCACGTGCGAAGCATGGTGGACGCATACAGAGCCTTGGGCGAACTTTAATTGGAGGTAATGAATATGAAAGCAATGCTGATAGACGAAAATAAAAATCTGGTGTGGAGCGACGTTGAGGAGCCTGTGGTCTCGGACACGCAGGTCTTAATCGACATCTACGCCGCCGCGCTCAACCGCGCCGACCTGCTCCAAAGAGCGGGTGAATATCCCTCACCTGCGGGCTGTCCGCCCTGGATGGGACTTGAGGTGGCGGGAGTTGTCCTGGAAGTGGGCGAAAAGGTCACTAAATGGAGGGTTGGCGACAAGGTGTGCGCACTTCTCGGCGGTGGCGGCTATGCGGAGCGCGTGGCTGTTGACGAGGGAATGGTCATGCCCGTGCCTAAAGGGCTTTCCTTTGAGGAGGCGGCGTCTCTCCCCGAGGCTTACGCTACCTGCTATCTGAACCTCTTTATCGAAGGGCGCTACCGCGAGGGCGAGACCCTCTTTTTCCCCGCGGGCGCAAGCGGACTTGCGAGCGTGGGGGTCCCAATGGCAAAGGCGTTCGGCGCATACGTCATCACCTCGGTTCTGGGCGAGGAGATGAAGAAAAAGATCGAGCACCTCGGCGCTGACGTTGTGATAGATTCTACTGCCGAATCCGTCGTCGAAATAATCAAATCAGAATCGGAAAAGGGACACCCCATCGACGTAGCTATTGACTGCCTTGCGGGCGAGACTATCGGCGAGGCGTTTCCATACGTTGGCGAGGGCTGTCGCTGGGTGCTGATTTCCACATTGGCGGGAATAACCACCACCGTACCTCTCCGCGCGCTTCTCACCAAGGGAATTGAGCTGAAGGGAAGTATGCTTCGAAAGAGGTCCGTCAAGGAAAAGAGTGATATCCTTGCCGACCTTGTCAGTCGCGTATGGCCAAAGCTTGAAGCGGGTGAGCTTCGCCCCACTATCTGCAAGGTTCTTCCCATGTCCGAGGCAGAGGCGGCTCACGCTATACTTGAGCGTGGCGAGAACGTGGGCAAGGTGGTTCTGAGAGTGAAAAATGAAGACTAAAGCTCTGCTCACGACATTTTTCGTAATGATTCTTTGGGGCAGCCTTTATCCCATGGTCAAGCTTGGCTACGGTGCTTATGGGATAGAGAGCACAGGCGACATTTTGCTGTTTGCGGGAACCCGTTTTACCGTCTGCGGCGCGATTATCTGCCTTTATAGCCTGATGCGTGACAAGGCATCGTACAGAGATGCAAAAAGCTCGATTCTGCCTATACTTTTGTCGGGACTTTTTTCCATAATTCTGAACTATGGCTTTTCCTACACGGGTCTCAGCTTCACCGACAGCTCAAAGACGGCGCTTATAAAGCAACTGGGCGTACTATTGTACGTTTGTTTTTCCTTTCTGTTCTTCAAAGAAGATAAACCAACGTGGCAAAAGCTTCTCGGCGCTCTCGTCGGTTTCTCGGGAATCATCGCCGTAAATTGGGGTAAATCGGGCATTTCCTTTGGCATAGGTGAGCTTCTTGTTATCTGCGCCTCATTTTGCACCGTTTTCTCCAACGTTATCAGCAAAAAGACTCTTCAAAAGGTCGCTCCCGTGACAATGACGGGCATCTCTCAGCTTTTTGGCGGCGTTGTGCTATTTGCCGTGGGGCTGCTGCTTGGCGGCAGCATGACCTTTGTAATTGAAAAATGGTATATATTTGCTTACATTTGCGCAGCGTCTGTCGTCAGCTACTGCCTGTGGTTCGGCAGAGTCAAGGGCGGCGAGCTTTCAAAGCTCTTTATCATCAAATTTGCCGAGCCCGTTTTTGCCTGCATATTCGGCGCGCTGATTCTGGGCGAAGACATTTTGAAAATTCAGTATCTTGCGGCATTTTTGCTCATATCGGCAGGAATAGTCATATCAAATCTAAAGAGCAAAAAGCACTCATAATTTTGGGGGAGACGGCAAAGCCGTCTCCCCCAAAATTATTGCTTGAAAAAAACACGGAATTGTGTTACAATAGGTAAGTGAGTAACCTTAAAGGGAGTTCAAAATGAAAATATATAAAAAATGCTTGCCTTGTATAGTAAACCAGGCTCTGAAATTTATTGACGTATCCTGTTCTGAGGGGCGTGACGGAATTATCAATAAAATTTTTGAATGCATGAGCCGTGCAGATTACGATAAAATGACCACTCCCGAGCTTGTGGGCGAGCTTTTCTCGCTTGTCACCCGCGAAACGGGCGTTGCCGACCCGTATAAGGACATCAGACGCTCTTGCAACGAGCTTCTTCTGGCGCAAAGCGAGGATTTTGAGAGGGAGATAGACAGTGCCTCCGACCCGTTCTCGGCGGCTGTGAAATACTCAATTGTGGGCAACATGGTGGACTTCAGCCACGACTACGACCTGTCGCCCGATTCCATTAGGGGCTTTTTCAATCGCTTTTGCGGCGAGACCCTTGAAATTGACGATACGGAGCTTCTGAAAAAGGATATCATGAAGGCAAAAACTCTCGTTTATCTCGGCGATAACTGCGGTGAGATCTGCCTGGATAAGCTTCTGATAAAGAAGATCGGGGAGATCAACCTCGAATGC
>CAZISP010000136.1:0-540 GCA_964541955.1 uncultured Lachnospiraceae bacterium | reverse complement strand
TATTTATTTTGTTACGAAAGGGAGCCCTGCCGTGAACGATTCCGTTTACGAGGATGCCATTGCCGTCGGAATGCAGGAATACGCCGCCGTTACAGATAACGGTGACAGCTCGCTTGGTACGGTTCTTGGCAGAGTGTCGCGGGATTTTCTCGAGATATTCAACAGCGCTGATGTCATCATATCAAAAGGTCAGGCGAACTACGAATGTCTCGACGATGCCGAGGGAAATATTTACTTTCTGCTCATGGCAAAGTGCAAGGTCATCGCCGATGCACTCGGAACGGGCGAGATGAAAATGGTATGCAGGAAAAAATAAAAGGTGCACCGAAAAAAATCGGTGCACCTTTTATTTTTAAGCCTTATTTTTATCCGTTTCTCTGATCTCAACTCGTCTGATCTTGCCGCTGATGGTCTTGGGCAGTTCATCGACGAATTCAACGATTCTGGGGTACTTGTAAGGCGCCGTGTGGGATTTGACGTAGCTCTGAACCTCTTTTACCAACTCATCGGAGGGAGCAGTGCCCTTTGTGAGCACGATAG
>CAZISP010000135.1:0-4621 GCA_964541955.1 uncultured Lachnospiraceae bacterium | reverse complement strand
GCGAAGTACAGAATAGCTCCGCCGGGGGTCTCGTAAACGCCGCGGCACTTCATGCCCACAAGACGGTTCTCGACGATATCAAGCAGACCGATACCGTTCTCGCCGCCAACCTTGTTCAGGGCAAGAATGATCTCCTTTGCGCTCATCTTCTCGCCGTTGAAGGCAACGGGCGCGCCCTGCTCAAAGTCGAGAGTAATATATGTAGGTGTATCAGGCGCCTGTACAGGAGAAACGCCCATTTCAAGGAAGCCCTCCTTTTCATAAAGGGGCTCGTTTCCCGCGTCCTCCAAATCCATGCCCTCGTGAGACAGGTGCCAGAGGTTCTTGTCCTTTGAATAGTTGGTTTCGCGGTTTATCTTGAGGGGGATGTTGTGCGCCTCGGCGTACTCGATCTCCTCCTCACGGGATTTGATGTCCCACTCACGCCAGGGAGCGATGATGGGCATATCGGGAGCGAATGCCTTGATGGCAAGCTCGAAACGAACCTGGTCGTTGCCCTTACCCGTGCAGCCGTGGCAGATAGCGTCCGCGCCCTCGGCGAGAGCTATTTCAACGATTCTCTTTGCGATAACGGGACGTGCAAAGGACGTACCAAGCATATATTCCTCGTAAAGAGCGCCTGCCTTTACGGTGGGGATAACGTACTCGTCAACGAACTCGTCCGTCAGATCCTCAACGTAGAGCTTGGAGGCGCCTGTCTTAAGAGCCTTCTCTTCAAGTCCCTCAAGCTCGTCCGCCTGACCGACGTTGCCCGAAACGGCAATAACCTCGCAGTTATTATAATTTTCCTTGAGCCACGGGATAATAATAGAGGTGTCAAGTCCACCGGAATATGCCAAAACTACTTTTTTGATGTTTTCTTTTTTCATGATTTTATCTCCTGTTTGAATAATATTCGCTTTATGTGCATAATTATACTACCAAAAACACCTTTTGTCAAGCGGTTTTTCGCAGATTGTTGTAAAAGTTTTCCGTATTCCCAAGGACTTTTTTGTGCATTTCGCCAACCAGCCCTGCATATTCACAAGTATATTCATTATTTCGTGCATAAATACACATTTCCCCGCGTTTTCTGCGTAAATGTTGATTTGTTCACAAATTAGATATATAATGTTATGTGATTTATTAAAAAAGAGGAAAGTAAAATGATTATATCAGAAAAAATGAAAGGAATCGCAAAAAAGCTCATCTCGCTGAGATCAAAAGCAGACGACAAACTAAGCAAGCTGGTCTACAGGGATCCGCTTTGCCATCTGATACTCTCGATTCTGCTGACGTTCGTCGTGGAATGCCTTGTGCGCGCCGACGTGTGGAAAGCAACGGTCTTCATGTTTACGCGCCCTCACCTTTTTCTGTTCAACGTTCTTATAATTTTTCTGTCCTTTGCCTTTACGCTTCTCTTAAAGAAAAGATTCCCCGCCACCTTGCTTATCGCGCTGGTGTGGCTCGTGTTCGGCATAACCGATTTCGTCGAGGGCTTTTTCAGAGTAACACCCTTTAACGTAATGGATCTCTCCTTGCTCTTCTCGGTAGGCTCCATATTTGAAAAATATCTTTCCCCCTTCTTGATGGCACTCATAATTGCAGGAATAGCACTCGCCATAGCCCTGGTCGTTCTGCTGTTCGTTAAATGCAAAAAGGAACCGGTGGATTTCAAGGTAAGTGCCGTAACGATCGCCGCCACCGTCGCTCTTCTCTTTGCCTCCTCCGCCGTATTTACCCACACGGGCGTGCTTCCCGAAAAATTCGAAAGCCTTGGCGGGGCTTACAATAACTACGGCTTCGCCTATTGCTTTACGGTCGGCATCTTTGACCGAGGCATAAAAAAGCCCAAGGGATACTCAAAGGACATAATCGACCAAATAAAGGATACAAGCCCCCCGGAGACCGAGGACGCGACCCCGCCCGAGGACGTCGCAACTCCTTCCGACACCGGCAATTCCCAGACCGTAAAGCCAAATGTGATTTTTCTCCAGCTCGAATCCTTCCTTGACGGCTCCGAGTTCACAAACCTGGAATTCACAGAAAATCCAACCCCGAATTTCTCCTCGCTCAAGGAAAATTACCCGCACGGGCACCTTTTGGTGCCAACCGTCGGGACAGGCACGGTGAACACCGAGTTTGAGGTGCTCACAGGCATAAATATTACCCTCTTCGGCGCAGCCGAATACCCCTATCAGACGATTCTCAGGACAACCTCCTGCGAATCGCTGGCTTTCAACCTGAAGGAAAACGGATATACGGCGCACGCCGTTCACAACTACAACGGCACGTTCTACAACAGAAACGAGGTTTACGCAAACCTCGGTTTCGACACCTTCACCTCGGGAGAATACATGCAGAATTTGGAGTATACCCCCCGCGGTTGGGAGAAGGATGCCGTAATCGCAGATTATATTATGAAGTGTCTTGATTCCACCGAGGGCGAGGATTTCGTTTTCGGCATCACGGTGCAGGCTCACGGACGCTACCCCACCGAAAAGCCCAAGGGCGAGCTTCAGATAGATCTGACGGGCGCTCAGAGCCAAGAGGAATATTGGACCTACAGATATTATGCCGACCAGCTCCGTCAGACCGACGCTCTCATCGGAGATCTGATCGCCAGAATCGAGGAGCGCGGCGAGCCCACCATTATCGTAATGTACGGAGACCACATCCCGAACATTGAATATCTTACCGACTCCGACCTGGCGACAGGAGACCCCTATCAGACGGAATATATAATCTGGGACAACTTCAGAGAGGACACGGAGCCTGTAGAGCGTGACCTGCAGGCATTCCAGCTGTCGGCAAACATCCTGTCGATATTGGGCTATGAGAACGGTCTGTTCACAAGCCTTCACCAAAAGCACGGAAACACCTTGACGGAGGAATACGAAACCGAGCTTGAGCTCCTTGCCTTCGACGTTCTCTACGGAGACAGATACGCATATGGCGGAAACATGGATCGCTACAAGCCCACAGATCTCAACATGGGCATTGATCCCATTGAAATACTTGATATGGATTACGTTGAAGGTCGATTGGTGCTCGGCTGCACGGGAATAACCCCCATGACCGAGGTTCACGTTGACGGCAGAGAGGTCGAGGCAAAGATCGTTTCCGATGACACGTTGCTTGTGTCGATAGATCTTGACAGCGGCGAGACCTACAGGATCGATCTATATCAGGTAAGCGAATCGGGTGTTGAGCTGTCCCACGAATACAGCACGGAATTTACCGTCAAATAAAACAAAACCTCCCAAAGCCGCGGCTTTGGGAGATTTTATTTTGAATTTTATCTTTCTTCTCTGAAATAGGGCAATCCCAAGGAGGCGGGAGGCTGATTCTCCTTTTTGTTCTTGATGCTCGTAATGACAAGAACCACGATAGTGATAAGATAAGGAAGCATCTTGAATATCTCCTTGTCCGAAAGGGATATGCCGGGGATATATTCTGCCGTAACGTAGAACGCGCCGAATACTATAGAACAGAAAATTCCGAAAACAGGCTTCCACGTGGTGAAAATAACCAGCGCAACGCAGAGCCAGCCGATAGCGTCGATAACGTATTCCCAGTTTCCGTTAAGGTAGTCCATGACGAACATAAGTCCGCCCAGACCCGCAACGGCGCATCCGACGCAGGTGGCAACGTATCTGTATCTGGTTACGTTGATGCCCGCCGCGTCTGCCGTAGCGGGGTTTTCGCCAACGGCGCGCAGGTGCAGACCCACCTTCGTTTTGTTCAGAACAAAGGCTGTTACGATGGCAACGGCAATCGAAAGATATACCATTATTCCGTAAGAGAAAAACAACTTTCCAAACCACCCCAGACTCTGGGCAAAGGGAAGGCTCGCGTTAAAGAACTTCGCGCCCGCGGTGAACTTGTAGCCGTCAACCGAGGCGATCATAAAGTCGGAAATACCGACACCCAAGGTGGTCATTGCAAGACCGGTAACGTTCTGATTTGCGTGAAGCGTGACAGTAAAAAACGAGAAGATAAGTCCCATTAAAGCACCGCCGATAAGGGTCGCCAAAAGAGGAATAAGAACTGCAAGGAAAGGCACGCTCTCCATGCCGCGTCTGCCGCCGACCATATCGAAGAATATCGCTTCGGCAACGCATCCGCACGCCGTACCGACGCACATAACGCCGGGAAGCCCCAGATTAAGGTGTCCCGATTTCTCGGTAATTGTCTCACCCGTAGATCCAAACAGCAATACCATGCCGAATTTTATTGCACTTACAAGAAAGGTTATAATTGCCGCCATTATTTATTTTTCCCTCCCTTGTTCGTTTTTCTGAAGTTGATCTTATAGTTTATAAAGAACTCGCAACCGATGATAAAGAGCAGCACAACGCCGATGAATATGTCAGCCATAGAGGTGTCAAGGCGGTAGATCTCGCCCATAAAGCTGGTTCCTCTCTGGAGGAACACGACAAGAAACGAGGCAAGAATCATATAAAGCGGATTGAATTTGCCCAGCCAGGAAACCAGAATAGCGGTAAATCCTCGCCCGCCCGCAATGGTGGTCGTTACCGAGCAGCTTCCGTTTGCCACGAGCAGAAAGCCGATAAGTCCGCAAAGCGCACCCGAGATTATCATGGTGCGGATAATGACCTTCGAGACGTTTATTCCTATG
>CAZISP010000134.1:0-4635 GCA_964541955.1 uncultured Lachnospiraceae bacterium | reverse complement strand
TTGAAATATCTCGCCATAGGCGAGGAATTTTCAAAAGAAAATATCACGCTGACGAAAGTCAGCATATCACTTAACAGACAAAAAGAAAGAGAAGACTCGTTGCAATATACGAATCTTCTCTTTTCTGTTGTTAGTGGGTTTGGGCTACCGCCCTACTGCATTTGTACTTACAAATGCGATGCTGGTTCTTAACAAGAATTGAAAGAGTTTTCAAATTCTCCGTTAAGGACAACACAGTTTGCTCGCCGCACTTTTTATTTGTGGATTATCTTGATATTCTCGGGGAGGATGCCTGTGTACTCGTACACTATTTCGTTGATTTGAGAAATCTGGCTGTCGATGAGGCTGTCGCTGTCCACAACGATGCTGGCGGTGCCGCCGCTGACAACGGCTACACACGCGTCAAAGCCTTTTGAAACAACCAGGGATTCGATGTTCGATTCGTTTTCAATGTCCCTTGCTATCTGGGCAATCTCTTCAGCCGCCTTGTCCTTTGCCGCCTGATCCGCGCTTTCGCTCTCGACTACGCCCTGCAGCACCTGCATGGCTTCTTCTCTGGCTCTCGTGCGGTTTGCCTGAGAGGTTTTGAAATAGTCGGTGACAGAGTTATCCGCATCAATGTTGCCCGCTTCCGAATTCTGAGAGATCATGCCTGAGCTTTGTGAGTAGTCAAAGCCCGTGTCCGCGCCGCCGTCGGACAATACCCAGCCAAGGGTGATGGCAACGCCCACCGCCAGCACCGACCCTGCGATGATGAAGTTTTTCTTTTCGATCCTTTTGAAGAAATTCTTGGTTTTTTCCCATACTTTCTTAATATCCATATTCGCCTCCGAAAAAATGATTTGTTAAATAATATGCCCCGTGGGCGTGGATTATTCCGACCGATTCAGAGAGCCGTCGGAGACGGTGCAGGGAACACCGAAGGTCTCGTTTGCGTAGCTTTCCATCTGTCTGGGATTTTTCAGGAGCGCACCCGAGTAGAGTGTTATCTCAATGCTGTCAAGGCGCAGACCGTCGTCTGTAGCTGATATGCGGCAGGAAACGGCAACGTTTTTCTCCGAAAGGTCAAATTCCTCGCACAGGTGGGCGGCAACCGCCGCCTCGCATTCTTCCTTTGTTGACGCGGATATGCTTTCAATCCAGACGGCACGGTAATTCTCGGCTGTGACCTGCTCTGCAACCAAGAGGTCGGCGCCGCTTGCAAAACCGCCGATGAGCCCCGAGATGGGAACCACGGTGGCGCAGAGCAGGGCGGCGGAGGTGAGAAAAGAGAAATATTTTCTGACGGTGCCGCCTTCGGGGCAGAGAACTCTGAACAGCGCCGACACCACCGAGATGACGACTATTGAGTAAAGATATTGCTTCATATAGCCTCCAAGCTATGCCGCCGCCGAAATTCGGACGAAAAGCACCAGCGCGTAGATTGCGAGAATTGAGCAGATGGAGCAGACGGCGATAAGATAACCGTAAAATCCCGTGAAATCATTTAATATTGCCGCTTCCTTTGAAAGCCCGAGAAAGGAGGCGACGGTGGTACAGACGGAGAGTGAAATGCGCCCGAGAACAAGTGAGATAAGAGTCGGAAGAAGCATTGTGCATATGATAACTATGGCACCGACCCCCACCGAGGCGCGTAAATATTCGATTCCCGCCGCAACGGTTCGCAAAGCCTCGCCAACCGTGCCGCCGACCACGGGAATGAAGGTTCCCGCGGCAAATTTTGCGGTTTTTGCCCCAAGTGAGTCCGCTTTTGACGAGAGAAGCGTCTGTCCCGACATGACGGCGGAAAAAATCAGCGCCATAAAGCTCAAAAGTAAGGTAAATGTCTTTTTTATGCCCCTCGCAACGCCGTCAAGCCCGCTTTTGTCGGAAAAAGCCGAGGCGGCGGCAAACGCCGTGCAGGCTGACAGCACGGGAAAGAGGGTGAGAGAGCAGAAATTCTCGCAGAAAATGATGAAAATGCCAAGCATTGAGGTCTCGCTTACCGCCGCCGTTACGTTGCCGCCCGACGCTAAAAGAACCCCCACCATGGGAATCATGGAATTGACAAGAGTGCAGAGCCTTTTGAGAAATTCCGCCACCGCCTCTGCCGCCGCCACCTGAAAGCTGAGGGTTGACAGAAGTATCATGGAATTGGTGCAGAAGCTGACGCCGTCCCCAAGGGTTGGCGCACCGAAATTCTCCGAGAGCAGACGGAAAAGGGCAACTCCCACAAGCAGAGCAAGGGTCTGCATGAGCAGCTTTTTTGCCTCGGGCATGCCTGCTGTCAGAGCGGATTTTATGATAGATACGATTCGGTCAAGGTTGAGAGATTCCCGCGCCGCCTCGCTTGCATCGGCGGCGTTCTGCGAAAAGAGCCCATCCGGTAAAAGCCCCCGAATATCCTCGGGAACCCCCGATTCGTAGGCGTCAAGCTCGTCCGAATAATCGGCGGCAAGGCAGGGCAGGGAGAGGATCAGCAGGAGGGCAATCGCACCGATAAGCAATCTGAACCTAAACACCGAGCAGATCCCCCATAACTTCAAGAATCTTTTTCAAAAAAGGGAGAGACAATAGTATCAGCTCGGCTTTTCCCACGGCTTCAACCCCCGATGCAACCGAGCTTTCTCCGCAGTCGCGGCAAACGGACGAGCAGAGGTAAGTGAGATAAGCTATTCCGAGAGCCTTAAGCATGGCCTTGCCGTACTCCGCCGTGTTTGACGCTTCAAGCTGAGCGCGGGCAAAATCAACGGCAGGGGAAAGCAGACCGACGACGGCGGCGACTGCCGAGACGGTCAGCGCCACTCGGACGAGCATTGCCGTATCGCTTTTCAGGCTTTTCAGCGAGAGAAGCAGAGCGAGGCTGACAACGGCGATGCCGCAGGCTTTGAGGAGAATTTCGCTCACAGCCCGAACACGCTCCTTACCGTCTGAAACAGCGTTCCCATCTCGCCCACCAACATGAGAAGAACCACGATTATGCCCGCGATAGTCACCAGCGTTGCCTGCTCGTCTCTGCCGTTTTTGCTCAAAATCTGCACCGCCACCGACACAAGGATACCCATGCCCGCAACCTTCAAAACAAGTGATACGTCCATATATTTGCGTCCTTTCGCAAGATTTGGGGTGGTGTCAAGCCAGTATTATGACCAGAGCCAGAGCCGAGCAGACAAACAGGGTGTAGGTGACCTTTCGTTTCTTTGGCAGCTGCTCGGCGGCAGAGTCCGCCAGAGCGCGAAGTTGAGCTGAGCAAAGGGTGCAGGATTTGACCTGCTCGTCCTTGAAGCCTCTCCCCAGCTCCGCGGAAAAAGCGAAAAGGGTTCTCTTTTCCTCCTCGCTCAAGGCAAGGTCGCAGCCTTTGATGAAATCCCCGAAGCTCACGGTGGTGGGCGAGGACGAGCCGCACTCATGCAAGAGAGACGGGTCGGCGGTTCTCAGTATCTCGGAGATGGGGGTGCTGAAATTCTCAATCTGCCGCCCTATGTGCTCGGTCAGGCGGGCGAGGGCGTAGAGCTGAGCGGTCCTGCGTTTTTCGGCTGAAACGATCGAGCCCGCCGCTATGACCGACGTCGCAACTGCCACCGCACAGCCGATTATCTTCAAAATCACGGGCGCATGACCCCGTCAATGCGGCACTTGCACCGTCCGCTCCCCTGTCTTTCAAGGAACGCCACGTGCCCGAAGATGCCTGTTCTGCAAAGCTCGGAAATGCCCTGTCTGCTGACAGCATCTTCGGACGACGACGCATGAGCCGTGGCGAGCACCGCAACACCCGCCCCTGCCGCCGACATGAGCGCGGCACAGTCCTCGCTGCTTCCTATCTCGTCGCAGACGATAACGTCGGGACACATGGTACGAATGGCAATTTCTATCCCTTTTGCTCTCGGGTAGCCGTCGAGAACGTCTGCCGAGAGCCCCGGGGCTTCAAGCCCGTAAGCCAGCTCGCCGCGGCTGTCGATGACCGCCACGCGGTGCCCCGTTCCCGCAAGCGTCCGCGCGGTGTAGCGAAGTGCGGTGGTCTTTCCAACGCCCGGGGGCGAGCAGATCAGAAGCCCGCCCGTTGCCGCTTCCGCAAGCTCGGGGTAGGGGGTGCCGATGCCGCTGAGGCGTCGGAGCTTCGTGGGAATACGGATATTGAGGGAAGAAACGTTTTGCACCGCTGTTATCTGAGCACCGCGGCAGACGGCGTGTCCGACAACGCCTATCCTCACGCCGCTCTCGCCTCGAACGTACCCTTCACAGAGGGTGTCTCCGTGAGCGTAGACCGAGCCGCCGCACAGCTTGAAGAGTATATCGTCCATTGATTCCCTGTCGGGAACGTAACGCCCGCGAAGGCTTTTGCCGCCTACTCTGTACTCGCTGAATTTGCCCAATCTCAGTCGAATTTCTTCAATCCCCTCCGAGGATTCTCTCAAAAGTTCCTCCGTCTCGCCTACAACAGGCAAGGGAAGTGCGCCTGTCAGATATTTCGGAAGAGTAATCTCGCTTTTTCTGTTGTCCGTTATCATCTTGTCCCGCCTTTCTTTTTGTTTTCACCGTAAATCTATGACGGGGGCAGGGAATTTATGACAACGCAAAAGAGCCCGACCTTTTAGAGTGTCACTCTAAAGGACAGTTTTTCAAAAATACGGTATATCTCGAAAGAGGTATGCCGTA
>CAZISP010000133.1:3108-4647 GCA_964541955.1 uncultured Lachnospiraceae bacterium | reverse complement strand
GTGGTCGTTCAGGACGGCGTTTTGTATATCGTCGGCAGAGATGAATACGACGAGACCAGCGCCGGCGACTACATCTCTGAGTATTTTGGTGGCACAAACGGCAGAATTACGATCAAGGACGGTGTTATGAAGGTAGCAGAGAAGCTCTCCAAGGAAGATTTTTACAAGCAGACGAACCTGACCATATATCCCGAGTTCCCCGATCGAATCCTTCGTGACTATATGTACAGCGTTTCGGTAACTCAGGGCAACACGACCGCGACACTTCCCGTTTACAACCACTGCCAGCCAAGCTCCACCTATGAGCGAGACAATATCGGCGCGGACAACTATCGCCGCTTCTCGATTTTTGCATTCTCGGGCGAGCAGGTGAGAGTTGACGTTAAGGTCGGATGTAATTTTGACACCTACAGCGTTCTTCCCTCCGCGAAGGAATTCAGGAGTGAGTTCAAGGACGGAGTGATTTCGGTTTATCTCGATGAGCCCGAGTATTTCATGATCCGTCTTGACGACGACAACAACACGGTTCTCTCGATCCTGGCGGACTATCCAGAATATCCCCTTGATATCCCCTCAAAGGACGATCCCGACGTCACCTGGATTTCGGGTGTTGTTGAGCCTGAGGAGGGTGCTCTGATCTTCGAGGAGGACAACAAGACCGTTTATATCGAGCCGGGCGCGGTTCTCTTTGCAAGAATAAAGCTTGCAGGTAAGAATTGCAAGATTCTTGGCAGAGGCGCGATGGTTGACCCCTATGAGAACTTCTACAAGTATAATCCGTCCGGTCAGACCGAGTCAAAGGGTATCAAATTCGTATATATTTACGGTGAGGGCTGCACGTTTGACGGACCCGTGCTTCTGGACGCACATTGCTATAACTTCAACGTTCGGAACTACGCAACCATTCGTAATGCAAAGGCGCTCTCCACTATGATCACCACCGATGGTCTGCAGCTTTCAAATAACAGCACCGCAGAGCGTTGCTTTATGTACGTCGGCGATAACGGCACCGTTTTCAGCGGCGAAAACGTCAGCTATAAGGATATCACCATCGGAACCACCTGCGCGGCTATCTTCCCCCAGGGTGAAACGATAAACTGTAAGATGGAAGACATCTACGTATTCCGTTCCGACGGAGGACTTATCAATAACCGTTACAACGGAAGCAGCGATACTCCTCCCGAGAGAGTACACCAGCTTGACATAACGGGTCTTTATGCCGATGACTGCACGACCCTTCCTTGGTTCTTCCAGGGACAGAACATGGGTAGCCTTGAAAAGGTATTCAACATTACAAACGCTACCTCCTGCGCGACGTCAGGAACACAGGTCTACTACAATGACGTCACGGGTACGTTTATCCGCTTTGACACAACCGAGGGTAAGATCTACACGGATAACTACACTCTGAACATCAAGAACCTCTATATCGACGGCAAGCTTGTGACGAGTGTGGACGATCTTAACGTTCAGGAAACGAGAGGCAGCGGAAAGACTCCCTCAAACACCATAAACGTGGAATATGACGACACGAGGGTT
>CAZISP010000133.1:0-3098 GCA_964541955.1 uncultured Lachnospiraceae bacterium | reverse complement strand
GACGAGAGAAAACAGCAGCACAAGATATTTCGACGCTGTCAGCGTATACATCGGAGCGCTTCAGATATATCTGAAGAATCCGGCTGTCGTTGAGGGCGACAAGGTCTACCTGCCTTCCGAGGAGATACAGACCTACCTGCGCGTTTCCGGTAAGCCCAAGACCACGGAAAAGAACGGAATTGCATACGTCGAGGTGGCTGATATCGTTTCAGCCGGCTTGGCGGAGAGCTGCGAGAAGAACGGCAATTCGATCGTTTTAACCCCCGTGTATAAAGGCGAGAACCTCCTTCTTTCCGACAGCGGCGATATTCCTTTCTACTCCGAGGCGATCGCATACATGGTTGATATGACGGCGTCAGAGGTTGACGATGAGGTCGTATACAGCGTTTTCAATATCACAAAGGCAGGCGCGGGCATAACGAGAAGCATTGCCGATGAGATCAAAATGTACGGAAACGGCAAGTATATTGTTGAATTCGAGATCTGCGGCAACGGTAACGGTATGCTGAGATTGCCTCTTTACACCTCCACCGATTACACCTATAAGAAGCATACCATCGTTCTCAACGGCTCGTGGCAGAAGGTTCGCTATGAATTTGACGTAAATATAGATATCGGAGACTTTGTGGCATACGGTCTCACCGTAGCGGCGGCTGATACGGGCCTCACGTCCTTTGATATCAAGAATATTAAGCTGACAAAGGCAGAATAAAGTATCTCACACATCATAAAGGAGAAAAGACAATGCTTCAGATATACAGAGAGCTTCCCGCAAACATACGACGTGATTTTACATACGACGTTACCGTAACCCAGGGCGACAAAACGGCAAAGATTCCCGTTTATAACCATACCGAGGAGACCAGCACCTCAGGTCGCGGAAGCGGAGGCGACGCAAACCGCCGCTTTGCAATGTTTGCTTTTGACGGCACGGGTGTTCGCGTTGACATTAAGGTTAAGGCAGACTTTGGCAAGTACATGGTAATGCCCTCGGCGAAGAATTTCAAGACCCGCTTCCGTGACGGCACGATTTCCGTGTTCCTTGAAAAGCCCGATTACTTCCTTATCCGCATGGACGATGACGAAAACACCATTCTCTCGATCTTCGCCGATGATATTGCGGATACCTCCAAGATCCCCGACAAGAACGACCCCGACGTTATCTGGATCGACGGATGGTTTGAGACCGAAAACGGTCTTTGGGATATGACAGAGGACAACAAAACCGTCTATATCACCCCCGGCTCGGTAATGAACGTCCGTGCGCTCCTGAAAGGCGACAATATCAAGGTGATCGGCTACGGCGCGGTCGTGGCTGACCCCTTCAACAACATTTACAAGCACGACGTGAGAATCGGCGGCACGGAGGGAAAGGGAAGAAAGATCTTCTCCATCAGCGGCACAAACTGCACGGCTGAGGGTATGACTACAGTTGACTCTCGCTGCTATAACTACGTTGTCTGCGGTGATAACATGGTGCTGAGAAACGCCAAGGCTCTCTCCTCTATGATGACCACCGACGGCGTGTCGGTATACACGGGTGACGGACAGCTCATTGAGCACTGCTTCCTCTACGTTGGAGATAACGCGCTGGTTTACAGTGCCACCAACACCCATCACAAGGATATTACCATCGGAACCACCTGCTGCGCCCTTTTTCCGCAGGTTGACGTTCCGAGCGCCCTCTCCGAGGACATCCATGTGTTCCGCGCAAACGAGGGAATCCTGAACCACCGCTATAACGGCAACGCAACGGTGGAGAGAGTGGGCAACTTTGCGGTGAAGAATCTGGACAGCGTTGACTGTCCCACCACCCCCTGGCTCTTCCAGTCGAGACAGATGGGAACCAAGCCCAAGAACGTGACCTTTGAAAACGTCTCCACCTGCTCGGCAAACGGTTCCTCAAACCCCCGTTATCTCTGGTCCACCAATCTTATCAACTTTGATAACAAGGACGACGGACTCTACACCTCAAATTACCACGTGACAATGAAGAACGTTTATATCGACGGTCAGCCCGGCATGGGCGACGAGGATTTCGGCGTTCGCCTCTACGGTAACCCCACACCCCAAAACGAGATTGTCTACGAGAACGACGGAACCTTTACCCCCGTTCACAGGAACGAGCTTTCTCTCAGATACGTTGCGCCCGAGAAGATCTTTATCGGCAAGAAGCAGATTTTCTTCGAGCACGCGCCTGTCTGGGAGGAGAACGAGATCTACGCACCTGCCGAGCCGATCATGGAACAGCTGAATCGCGAGGGCAAGCCCGAGACGAAAGAGATAGACGGCGTTGAATATATCAGGCTATCCTCTCTCGTTGACTGCGGACTTGCAAAGAGTGTTGTCCGCGAGGCAAAATCCTGCACCGTCACTCCCGTTTGCGACGGCAGAAGCCTGCTTCTCCCCGACCGTGGTGAGATCAGCCATTTTTATGAGACCTCTAACTGGCTGGTAGATCTTGTGGTCGAGCACGAGGATGACAAAACGGTTTATAGCGCAAAGAATATTCGCTCAAAGTGGGCAGGCTTTGCTCGCATGATCACAAGAGAGATCAAGGAATACGGCGAGGGAACCTATCGTTTGAGCTTTAAGGCAAGAGGCACTCAGAGCGGTCAGCTGCGCTTCTGCTTTGAATATGAAAATATGAAAGAAATAAAGATCGACAGACAGTTCTTTGACGTGACCGAGGCATGGGGAGAATATTCCTTTGATCTTCCCGCAACCCGCGACGTTCTTGATGCCAATTCCGTATGCTTCGGCTTCTGCGGCGGAGAAGAGCTTATGCCCGGCTTCGACGTATGCGATATTGAGCTTGTAAAGCGCTGAAATTAAAACGCTGTCCGAAAAAAATTGTCGGGCATTTTTGAAGAGTACAATCGAGCTAAAAAAGGCTGATCAGAGCCCCCCGAGAGAAGAATTTCGGGGGGCTTTTCCATATTGGAATTTTGATATTTATGAGGGACTGAATGTCAACTTTCAATGATGATTTTGAACCCCCATTGACAAGCTCTCTCCGAGGAATGTAAAATATTGGTGAAATGGATTCTTATCCATGATGAAAGTTTTATAAAGGAGAGAAAAACAATGAAAACAAC
>CAZISP010000132.1:0-4649 GCA_964541955.1 uncultured Lachnospiraceae bacterium | reverse complement strand
GGTGTACGGTGCCTTCTGCTTTGCGCCGCAAAGCGCAACGGCAGCCTCAACGACCTCACGAAGACCCTCTGATGAGGTGGAGACCGTGTCGACAACGGGACAGCCGAGCTTTTCGGAAAGAGCCGCCGTATCGATGGTGTTTTCTTTCTTTCTGTTGATGTCTGCCTTGTTCAGCGCCACAACAACCGGCACACCAAGCTCAAGGAGCTGGGTTGTGAAGAACAGGCTTCTGCTCAGATTGGTGGCGTCCACGATGTTGATAATGGCATCGGGATTTTCTTTTCTTACGTATTCGCTTGTGATGCTTTCCTCACTTGTAAAGGGGGACAGTGAATATGCGCCGGGCAGATCGACTGCGATAACGTTTTCTTCTCCCGCATAAGTCTTCTTAATGGCACGCGTCTTTTTCTCAACGGTGACGCCTGCCCAGTTGCCCACCTTTTCGCTTGAACCCGTGAGGGCGTTATACATAGTGGTCTTTCCGGAGTTGGGATTTCCCGCTAATGCGATTCTCATAAGTTGAAATACTCTCTTTCTTTATGTTTTAGTTAGCCTCCGCTAACTTAGGTACAAAATAATACAGACAACCCGCGGCTCGGAATTTGCCCTGAGGTGTGGGGCTGTCTTTGCGGCTGTCAGATGAGGATAGCCTCTGCCAGCTGATTGTCAATGCTGTATCTTCCGTCCTTTATGGACACGACGCAGCTGTTCTTTTTGCGTGCCACAACGGTGATCGACTCTCCGCTGTAGCAGCCGAGAGAAAAGAGAAAGGAATCAAGGTCTTCATCGTCTGTATTGATAGCCGTTACGGTATATTCCCGACCTTCAATTGCATCAAGCAGTGTCATGTTTGTTTCCTCCCCTCGTTTGTTTCAGCAGAACCATCAAATGCACAAAATGTCGGTTAGCTTCTGCTAACCACGGATATTATAGCTCATTTGTTCGATTTTGTCAACCCCAAAATGAAATTTTTCCTTAAAAAATTAATTATTGACTATTTTGCTCATTTGTGATACAATAAAATACACGGAATATATAATAGTGAACAAAACACGGGAGGCAATCATGTCACTTAAAGAATCTGGCGAGATGTATCTCGAATCAATATACGTGCTCAGTCAGGGAAAAGCCCCCGTTCGATCAACCGACGTGGCAGAGTACATGGGCTTTTCCAAGCCCAGCGTCAGCCGCGCCGTGGGTATCCTCAAAAGGCAGGGATACATTGAGGTGGACGGAAACGGATTTATTACGCCCACAGATGTCGGCAGAGAGCTGGCGGAGAAGATATTCGAGCGGCACACGGTGCTCTCGGGGCTTCTTGTGAGCCTCGGAGTTGACGGCGAGACTGCCGCCGAGGATGCCTGCAGAATAGAGCACGTTATCAGCGATAAATCCTTTGAGGCGATAAAAAAGCATTACGAAAAACACAAATAAAAAGTGCGGCTTTTGCCGCACTTTTTATTTGTGAAATTACTTCTTGAGAAGCTCGCGGATATCCTTTAGGATATCGTCTGTTGTCTCAACGGGCTCGGCAGGTGCCGCAGGCTCTTCGGGCTCAGCGGGCTTTTCAAACTTCTTCTGAACCTTCATTACAACGCGAAGAACGCAGAAGATACAGAACGCAACGATGAGGAAGTCAACGATCATCTGAATGAAGTTGCCGTAGTTGATGGAGTTCACAACGGTTTCAACGCCCTCTTCGTTGATCTCTGTTGCCAGCACGTACTTCATGTTCGCGAAGTTGATGCCGCCCGTTGCCAGACCGACCAGAGGCATGATTATGTCGTTAACAAGAGAGGTGACGATCTTACCGAACGCGCCGCCGATAACAACCGCAACGGCCATGTCCATTACGTTGCCTCTGGCAATAAACTTCTTAAAATCCTGGAAAAATGTGCTTTTCTTTGCCATGTCAGAAAATCCTCCGTTTTTAATTTATAGGATAATTTTATCATTTTTTTCGCGGTTTTTCAATACTTTACGCGAAAATTGTTGAGAAACGGCGAAAAAAATTATACATGCTCGTCGTTTTTCTTTCTCGCGGTCTTGTCTGCGGGCTTGGCGGTGATGTCGCCTGCCTTTGTGAGCGCCCACTTTGTCATCATGGGGCCGAAAATCTCATAGACGAGAACAGCAAAGAGGACCACAAAGTTTACGGTTTCGCCGATATTGCTTCCCGCGAACGTCTTGTCGGCGGCAACGGTGCTTACCATGCCCAGGGCAACGCCCGCCTGAGGCAGGAGCGTGATGCCGAGGTACTTTACGATGTTGTCGTCGCATTTTACCATTTTTGCGGAGCCCATGGCACCGAGATATTTACCGATAGAGCGGGCGAGGATGTAGACAGCACCCACAAGAACGAAGAGGGGCTTTTTGAAAACCGTCAGGTCAAGATGCGCGCCGCTGATGACGAAGAAGAGCAGAAACAGGGGCTTTGTCCATCTTTCAACTCTCTCCATCATCTCGATAGAGTAGTCGCAGACGTTGCAGAATACGGTGCCGAGCATCATGCAGGTGAGCAGAGAGGAGAAGCCGATGTGGAAGCCGCCCACGTTGATCTTTATCATGGATATGGCAACGGCGATGAACACGAACGTGATCATGAGTGACAGACGGTTTGAACGCGAATGGAAGAATCCCTCGACGTAAGACAGGATATATCCGAGAAGCGCTCCGAGAACAAGGGAGAGAATGATCTCGCAAAGCGGTTCGACAACAATTGAAAGAATGTCAATGCTTCCGCTGTACAGAGACTTTGCGACTCCGAATGAAACGGCGAAAACGACGAGACCGACTGCGTCGTCAAGAGCAACTACGGGCAAAAGAATATTGGTCAGAGGACCCTTTGCCTTGTATTGACGAACAACCATGAGCGTTGCCGCGGGAGCGGTTGCGGTTGCGATGGCACCCAGAATGACGCAGGAGGGAATGGGAAGAATATCCTCACCTGTGGCAGACAGCAGAATGTAATGAAGACCGATGAGTGCAATGTCAACCAGAGCCGTTGCGGCGAGAGCCTGAAGAATACCGATAACGGTCGCCTGCCTGCCTGTTTTTTTGAGATCGGAGAGACGGAACTCGTTTCCGATATCAAAGGCGATGAAGCCCAGTGCCACAGACGATATAATCTCAAAGTTTGCGACGGGGGCTACCTTGTCGTTAAAGCCGAAGGCGTAGCCGCCGATGACAAATTGTCCGAGCACGTAGGAGCCGATAAGCACACCGCCTACAAGGTAGGAGGTGACGTCGGGCAGACTGAGACGTCGGAAGATACGGGTGATAAGGAGCCCGACAAGCATACAGCTTGCCAGGGTTATGAGTGTCTGAATTTGTGACATGATGACATCCTTCTTATAATAAAATAATGTTGTAATTTGTCCAAACGAGTAGAATTATACCACTGCCCGAGGATTAAGTCAAGGGAAAAGTCAAAAAAACAGGCAACAAATTTAGGCGGCGTGACAGGTGCGGATTTGGTGATGCTTCAGCGGGCATGAAAAGACGAAATTTGAGGCGAGAAAACCGATCGATAAATTTTTTTTGGGAAATTTCAAAAAAACACTTGCAAAATTGAAAAACATATGATATAATACCACTTGTCCTGAGCGTGGCCCGTTGGTCAAGCGGTTAAGACGTTAGCCTCTCACGCTGAAATCATGGGTTCGATTCCCGTACGGGTCACCAAAAATAAAAAAGCACCACATTCGTGGTGCTTTTTGTTTTTCGCGCCCGTACTCCCATCGAACCCACTCAAAACGCTCCGCGTTTTGAATATGGGTTCGCATACCCCACCCGAAGATCTGCAAGCTCGCTTGCAAGGCGCAGGGTGAGGGTATATTCGCCGCAGGCGAAATTCCCGTTCACAGCAGAAATTAGGTTGCGCTGTGGGAGGAATCGATTTTGACTGAACATTAGCGCAAATGTGGGTTCAGATTCCCGTACGGGTCGCCCGTACTCCCATCGAACCCACTCAAAACGCTCCGCGTTTTGAATATGGGTTCGCATACCCCACCCGAAGATCTGCAAGCTCGCTTGCAAGGCGCAGGGTGAGGGTATATTCGCCGCAGGCGAAATTCCCGTTTACCACAGAAAGAATTTGCGCTGTGATTTCAAACGGTTTAAGCTGAACATTAGCGCAAATGTGGGTTCAGATTCCCGTACGGGTCACCAAATTTTTCACAGACGAACACCGACATGGATTTTACCGTTACGATGGTGGGGACAGTGTTGGTTTTATCGCTCGGTCTGTCATAACAAAAAGCCCACCACCTACGAGGTTGCGAGCTTAATAATCGAAGCACTCGTTGCAATAGCCGCTTTGATAACCGCAATCAAATTGTGGTGAGCCGCCGAGGGGCGAACGCCCCTCCCCCCTTGGGGGTCAGCAATGGTACTATATCATAACACCATCGAAATGTCAAGTGAAATGAAAGGAGCGTATATTAAAATGTGTCACCTATCATTGACAATTCAACAATAGCGTTTCTCTTTTTTTGTTAATTCTCTTGACAATTTCTGTAGGGCGTGTTATAATATCTTATCGAAGTTTATTCTGAAGAAATTCTTTGAGTAGGAGGCTTTTATCATGAGCAGAATCAAGACAATTGAAACTAAGGATATCGCAAAGACCGTTGAGAACGGTGGCTGCG
>CAZISP010000131.1:0-4662 GCA_964541955.1 uncultured Lachnospiraceae bacterium | reverse complement strand
CCGTGTGCTCGTCAAGGAGCAGGAGCTTGGGGTCGTTCATAGATGCCATGAGCAGAGTCACCGCCTGTCTCTGACCGCCCGAGAGCAGCCCCACCTTGCTTGTCATGCGGGTTTCAAGTCCAAGATCGAGCTGAGTGAGGAGCTTGCGGTAGCGCTCTCGGTCACGGGCACTGATCGCCCAGGCGAGACTGCGCCTCAGCCCTCTCGAATCGGCAATCGACATATTTTCCTCGACCCACATATCGGGTGCCGTGCCCATTCCGGGGTCCTGGAAAACTCGTCCGATAAACTTTGCTCTCTTGTGCTCGGGGAGCTTTGTGATATCGTGGCCGTCGATGAGCACCTGCCCGCCGTCCAGGGGCCAAACGCCCGCAATGGCGTTGAGCATGGTGGATTTTCCCGCGCCGTTTCCGCCGATAACGGTAACGAAATCACCGTCGTTTAAGGTAAGGCTCAGCCCGTCAAAGACCACCTTTTCGTTTATGGTTCCCGCATTGAAGGTTTTGCAAATGTTTTTAAGTTCAAGCATCGTTCTTCACCTTAACCTTCTTGCGTTTTTTGAAATGCGTATTTTTGACGTGAGGCGCGCCCAGGAACGCGGCAACAACGAGAGCGGACAGCATTTTCAGATACTCGCTTGGGAGACCGAGGAAAATAACCGTCTGGTAAACACCCCAGTAGATCATGGCGCCCAGCACGACGCAGGCGAGCTTCAGTGCAAAGTTTGAGGTCATGCGGCAGAAAACCTCGCCGACGATAATAGCGGCGAGACCGATAACGATGGCGCCCTTACCCATGTTGATGTTAGCCGCGCCCTGCTGCTGAGCGAGAAGCGAGCCGGAGAGCGCAACGATACCGTTGGAAATTGCAAGACCGAGCACCTTGGTAAAGCTTGTGTTGATGCCCTGCGCGCGGCTCATGTTAAGGTTGCTTCCCGTGGAACGAAGGCTCATGCCAAGGCGCGTGCCGAAGAACCAATACAGAATTCCGATGACCACGGCGCAGAAGGCGATGAGAATCGCAAGAGCACGGTAGACCTCGGGACTGTCGCAAGCGGATTCCGCCTGAATGAGAACCTTGTCGGCGTACTTAAAGCGAGAGAGACCGATCATGGATCCGCCGAGAATAATAAGGTTTGCGGACCAGAGCATAAGCTGAGTGAGGATACCCGCCAAAATAATGGGGATACCGAGAACCGTATGAAGAAGGCCTGTGACAAGACCCGCAAGAGAGCCGGCGATAAGCGCGCCGAGCATAGCGATCCAGATATTGTGACCCTTTTGGAGAAGCAAGGCGCAAACGGCCGCGCCCGTGCATATAGAGCCGTCGACCGTCAGGTCGGCGACGTCAAGGATTCTGAAGGTAATGTAAAGGCCTATCGCCATAAGACCCCAGATAAGACCTTGGGTAAATGCGCCCGGCATGGTGCCCATCCACGTGAACACAGCCGACCCGTTTGAGGTCAGATTGCCCATAGCGGAGGCAAAAAATTCGAAAATTTGCATTAAAACTCCATTCTGCCGCCTTGCGGCGACATGATTTGTTTGGAGAAACACTTGCGCCCGCCCTTGAGGGAAATGAGATCGAATTTCCTTTTGCAAGTGCTTCATGCGTGAAACGTCCGAGCCGGCGGCTCGTTGCTTTTTGGTTTCACGCTGACGTTCCAATAAGCAACATGTGCCTGCGGACGTAAAAATCCGCAGGCAATGCTATTTTAATATTCGGCGTGATTATTCAGCGCTGATGGCAACGTAGCCCTTAGCCTCAAGAGCGGCTGTGTCAATGTTCAGCTGTGCGCACTTTTCTGCGTTGTACATCTTTGTGAACTCGGCCGCGTACTGAACGGGCATCGTGCTGATGTCAGCCTCGCCTGTCAGAATCTGAGCAGCCATCTTACCTGTTGCATAGCCCAGGTCGTAATATTCGATAGAGAGTGTTGCTACGCCGCAACCGGAGCAAATACCCGATTCGCCTGCGATAACGGGTGTGTCACCAATAACACCGTTGATAGCTGTCGCACATTCTGCGGCGGAGTTGTCGGTAGGAATGTAGATAACGTCAGCCTCGGCTGCAGCGTTGGCAGCTACTACGTTAACGTCGTTGGAATCTGTGAAGCTCTTGTCAAGAACGGTAATACCCTGAGCCTCAAGCGCAGCCTTTACAACCTTAACCTGGTATGCAGAGTTTGGCTCGGAGCTGCAGTAGAGCATTGCAACCGTCTGTGCCTCGGGGAAGAGGTCAAGGATCATTGCCGCCTGCTCGTCAAGGGGAGCCAGGTCACTTGTGCCGGAAACGTTGCCGCCGACCGTACCGCTGAAGTCGTCGATACCGAGAGCAACGCCGTACTCTGTGATAGAGGTTCCGAGAACGGGGATGGTCGAGGTGCCGTTAACAGCCGCTGTGAGAGCGGGGGTAGCATTAGCCATGATCAGGTCAACCTTTTTGTTTACGAAGTTGGTAACGATGGTTGTGCAGACAGCGGGCTCGTTGTTTGCATCTTCGTTAAGGAAGGTAACCTTGTCGCCAAGCTCTGCCGTGAGGGCGTCCATAAAGCCCTGTGTTGCCGCGTCAAGAGCGGGGTGAGCAACAAGCTGGCAGATACCTACCGTATAGGTCTTTTCAGCGTTATCGTTTGCCGAATCCGCTCCGTTGTCATTGTCGTTGTCCTTTGCGCCGCCGCAAGCAATCAGGCACATTGCGCTCATTGCGAGCGTCAGAATCAAAGCAAGAATCTTTTTCATTTTTTTACTCCTTGTTTGGTTTTTTTATTTTTTTAACCGTCCTTTGGGCGGATTAAAACGAAAATAAAAAATCTCCGCGCACCTTCCGATGCACAGAGACGATCTTACATAAAACCGCGTTACCACTCTGCTTCGCCACTGCCTTGCGGCAGTCGCCTCGCCGGGCATTCTCACATAGGGGAAATGTCCGCACTTTAACGGGTGCAAACCGACGCAGATATCTCTGCGCAGCTCGCGGATTGTATTTCGATCCTTTGCCGGCCAACGGGTTTCACCCACCCCCGTCTCTCTGAAGCAACCTGCAAAAAACTACTTGAATCCGGTCACAGCCTTTGAAAGTTGCACTTATTTTACCACGACCCGAACGCTTTGTCAATAGCTTTTTGAATAATTTCTCGATTTTTTTCGTTTTTTGAGGGAATTTATGCACTTTTTTGAATAATTATCCGAGGCAAAGGGTGAACAAAGAACCAAACGACGAACGATTTGCACAAGCGCGCAAATTCACGGCTTGGGTTTTCTTTGCTTGTCGGGCCGTTCCCGTTGCGCGGCGCATTTCTCAAAATAAATCCCCCGAGCCGAGCTCGGGGGATTTATTTATCAACAAAAATTGGTCAGCGCCATGGGGTAATCTTTTACGGGCAGATTCACGATATAGTAGCCGCCCAGAGGGTGAGGCTCTATCATGGAATCGGGAATTTCATAAATCGAGCCGTCCATAAGGTCAACCAGATGGGGTCTGTCCTTGAGCGCGGAGAAGTGAATCGTCGCCGTTCCCTCGTAATCCTGTGCCATGATGTTGGTGGGCTTCCAGTAAACGTACGCCCACTTGCCGTCGCCGCGTTTGAAGCAAATGGATGTGGTGGTGTGGTTGTCGTCGTCGTGGGCGTCGATTCTGTCCGACTGACGGGGGATCATAATAATGGGAAGCGCCGCCACGCGAACGTCCTCGCTGAACAGCGCGCAGACGTTCTGAAGCGCGTAGAAGGACAGCTTGCGCTTGTATTCACCTTTGGCGCGTCCGTCCTCGCCAAACTGCGCTCCAAGCACGCCAAAATAGCCGAAATCTCTGACCGTGCCTGCCTCGGAGGCGCTTGCGTTAAGCCCCTCTATCATGTCTACCGCCGAGAAATAGGACAGAAATTCAACCTCGGATTCAAGGTCGACTAAGGTGTGGCGAAGAAGCTGCTTTGCCTGCTTCTTTTCCGTCCACGCGCCGAGGCGAAGGGCACCGCGACCGTCGCTTCTGGACTGAGAACCGCTCTCGCCCTGAATGATTTTCACCTCGGGATTATAGAGGTCGAGCAGACCGCGGAGCGAGCGCACGCGATAAGGCACTCTCTGCTCGTTTGAAACGTACTCGTGGTACGTAATTGCGTCAATGTAGTCGCCCATTCCCGCCTCAAGAGCCGCCGCCGTGAAGCCTGAGGTCGCCATGCAGACCGAGCCGCCGATGACCTTCACGTCGGGGTTTCCCTGCTTTAGTGCCTTGGAGGTGTCGATGACGAATTTTCCGTACTCGGTGCCCGAGGGGCCGTGCTTCCAGCACCAGGAGCCGTCGGGCTCGTTCCAGACCTCGTAATAGGTGACTTTTCCTTTGTATCTCTTGGCGATAGCCGTGCAGTATCTTGCCCAGGCGTCCTTGTACTCACCCTCAAGAGGGGGAACGCCCACGGCGCCGAAATACTGACCCGCCTCCTCGGAATAAAGGCTGTTGCCGTAGCAAAGATCGATCCAGGGCCACATTCCGCGCTCGATGAGGTTGTCAACCACAGAATCGAGCCAGGCAAAATCGTAAACGCCCTTTTCCTTTTCGGTTCTTGCCCAGCCCGACTGGATACGGACCCATTTCACGCCTGTTTCAGCCAGCTTATCGTAAGCCATTTCGGGGTCGTGCAATGCGCGGTCGAGCTTTTCGAAG
>CAZISP010000130.1:0-4694 GCA_964541955.1 uncultured Lachnospiraceae bacterium | reverse complement strand
CAGCCGACGTATAAATTCTTCCCATTTCAGTCCTCTTTTCCGGCAAGGTGTCTGGCAACCTCGCCTGCAATTATAAGTCCCGCAACGCTTGGCACAAAGGAAACGCTTCCCGGGGTGCTTCTGCGCCCACGGGGTGCTTCCTGTGTCGGTGCCGCGGGCTTTATGGGTTCTTCCTTTGAATAGACCACCTTTAACTTCTTAACACCGCGCTTTTTCAGCTCCGTCCTCATAACTCTCGCCAAAGGGCAGACCGACGTTTTGTATATATCCGTCACTTCAAGCATTGTGGGGTCGAGCTTGTTGCCCGTTCCCATCGAGCTGATAAGGGGCACGCCCGCCGCTTCACACCGAAGCACCAGCTCTATTTTTCCGCTGACCGTGTCGATTGCATCAACCACAAAATCAAACTCACTAAAATCTATTTTGTCCGCGCTCTCGGGCAGAAAGAACATTTCAAGTGCCCGAACCTCGGCCGTGGGATTTATGCTGAGCACTCTCGCCTTTGCAACCTCGACCTTGCTCTGCCCTACAGTTTCACAGGTGGCGATTATCTGTCGGTTGATATTGGACTCGGACACCTTATCATTGTCAACCAAAGTAAATCTGCCCACGCCGCACCGCGCCAAGCCCTCAAGAGCGTAGCCGCCCACGCCGCCCACGCCGAAAATTGCCACGTGAGAGCTCTTGAGCTTTTCAATGGCTTCCTCGCCTAAAAGCATGGCTGTTCTGCTGAATCTTTCTTCCATATCAGTCCTCAACACTTTCAATCGTACCGCCGCCCAGCAGTATATCACCGTCGTACAAAACCGCCGTCTGACCGACGGTCATTGCCCTTTGCGGCATGTCAAACGTTATTTTCACTCTGCCGCCATCAAGCGGAGTGGCAGTCGCCCACGCTTCGGTCTGGCGATATCGCGCCTTTGCTTTTCCTCGGATAGGCTCAACAGGGCAAGCTATCGACACCCAGTTAAAATCCTTTGCGATAAGGGTTTTACGGAAAAGCAGCTCTTCCCTGCCCACCGTTACGGTGTTGTCCTCCATGCACTTGCAGCAAACGTAAACGGGCTCGCCCATAGATAGTCCCAACCCCTTGCGCTGACCGATGGTGTAACGAACGGCGCCTCGGTGCTCCCCAACCACGTTGCCATCTGTGTCAAGGAACTTTCCGCAGGGGTATTTTTTCCCCGTATACCGCTCCATAAACGCCGCATAGTCGCCGTCGGGAATAAAGCAAATGTCCTGACTGTCCTTCTTCTCCGCCGTGTCAAAGCCGAGCTTGGCGGCGACCCGGCGAACATTACCTTTATCCGTCTCCCCAAGGGGGAAGATTATTCTTGAAAGCTGTTCCTGGGTCAGATTGCAGAGCACGTAGCTCTGGTCCTTCTCGGGAGACAGCGCCTTTTTCAGCTGATAACGCCCAAGCTCATTTGAATATACGACGCGGGCGTAATGACCCGTTGCTATATAGTGCAGACCTCTCTCCCGAGCAAAATCCAGGAGCTTGCCGAATTTTACAGTCCTGTTGCAGTCAACGCAGGGGTTGGGCGTGCCGCCCTCCTCGTAGGTGCGAATGAATTTCTCCACGATTTCCCGCTTGAAATCCTCTCTGAAATCAAGGACGGACAAGGGTATTCCCAAAAGCGCGGAAACGCTCTGTGCGTCCTTAATATCGGTCTTTTGCGTGTCGTCCGTATCGCCGCGATACATCTCGAAAATTGCGCCCTCGACCTTGTAGCTGCGGGAGAGCATCACGTGCGCCGCCACCGAGCTGTCAACGCCGCCGCTCATGGCGATGAGAACGGATTTTTCCTTATTTTCATTTTTCATACTCAAGCCGCCTTTTCTTTTTCGCCGTCCTCGTGTAAAGGGAGGTGCCCCGCAAGGGCGGAGGGTTTGTTTTTCATCGGGCAACAGCCCCTCAGTCGGCCACAGGCCGCGGTTTCCCTTACGCAAAGGAATCCTTTAAGAAATTATACCTCATATTGGTCTCTAAGTCAATAGCACACTCTTATTTCGAGCTTCGGAATATGTAATCGGTGAGCAGACTGCCGCCAAGGGAGAGCAGAAGCGAGGCGACCACGTATTCAAACATTTTTGTGTATTTTATGTATATTTCCGGCGCATCGGCATCCGGCAAGTGGAACGCCAGCGCCAAAAGCGACAGCGAAACCGCCCCGAGGGTGACCGCCAGCACAACAAATCCCTCCCGGGTTATGCTTTTTGCAAATTTTTTCATATTTTTCACTATCCTTTACCGTTGTTTTTCGCCCCCGGACACAAAAAAAGACAGTCACGCGGCGAAAAACACGTTTTTTTTGTCTATGAATACATTGTATCATATTCAAAGGAGCTTTTCAAACCCAAAATGTTGGGTTTTTTTCGACTTTTTTGGCAAAAAACCTTTACATTTAGTGATTTTTGTATTAAAATATAAGAAAGCGGCTGTGCCGCCAAAAGAATTAGAAAGGATTTTTAGCAAACATGAGATGTCCTTTTTGCGGAAATAACGACAGTAAGGTAATTGATTCCAGACCTATAAACGAGCTGACAAGTATTCGCCGCCGCCGCGAATGTCCCGTTTGCAACAAGCGCTTCACAACCTTTGAAATGGTTGAATCGGTTCAGATAATCGTCACCAAGAAAGACGGAAGCAAGGAGCTTTTTGATAAAAACAAGCTTCTCACAGGTCTTCTCAAGGCGTGTCAGAAGCGCTCCATAAACGCCTCCGAGATAGCGGACGAAATCGAAAGCGAGCTTCAAAATTCGCTTTGCCAGGAAATTTCATCTACCGAGATCGGTGAAATCGCCATGCAGAAGCTGAAGAAGCTTGACCAGGTTGCATACGTGCGCTTTGCGTCGGTATACAGGGAGTTCAAGGATATCGACACCTTCATGAACGAGCTGAAAGCCCTTATAAAGCCTTGAAACATCATATAAAAAACGGAGAAGCCGCGGCTTCTCCGTTTTTTATTTAGATTGCTCCGCTCTTGCGCTTCGCCTCTGCTTTGAGACGAAGCTCGGTGTTGAGAATGCTCTTGCGGAGCCGAATGGACTTGGGCGTTACCTCGATCAGCTCATCGTCGTTGATGAACTCGATAGCCTCTTCAAGGCTGAAAATAATAGGAGGAGTGAGAATAAGCTTCTCGTCCGCGCCCGAGGAGCGGATAGAGGTCAGATGCTTTTTCTTACAGGGATTGACGGCAATGTCCTGTCCCTTGGGGTTCTGACCTACGATCATACCCTCGTAAACAGGGGTCTGAACGCCAACAAACATATCGCCTCTCTCCTGTGTTCCAAAGAGACCGTAGCTTGTGGTCTCGCCTGTCTCGGAGGCGACGAGAGAGCCTGTATAACGCATGGGAATCTCACCCTTGTAGGGCTGATATCCGTCGAAAAGTGTGTTGAGAATACCCTCGCCCTTGGTGTCCGTCATGAACTCGGAGCGGTAGCCGATAAGGCATCTTGAGGGAATGGAATACTCGATACGGGTTCTTGAGCCCGAGCCGATGGGATTCATCTCAAGCAGCTCACCCTTGCGGCGTCCCAACTTTTCGATGACCGTGCCCACAGACTCGGCGGGAACGTCGATGGTAACGCGCTCCATAGGCTCACACTTAACGCCGTCGATTTCTTTATAGAGCACGCGGGGGGTGCTGCAGCAAAGCTCGTAGCCCTCGCGGCGCATATTTTCGATAAGAATCGAAAGGTGCATCTCTCCTCTGCCCGCCACCTTGAACTGGTCGGTGGTGTCGCCGTCGCTGACTCTGAGAGAAACGTCCTTCAAAAGCTCTTTATAGAGGCGGTCGCGAAGCTGGCGGGAGGTTACAAATTTGCCCTCCTTGCCTGCAAAGGGACTGTCGTTTACGGCAAAGGTCATTTCCATGGTAGGCTCGCTAACCTTAACAAATTCAAGGGGTTCGGGATTTGATACCGCCGTAATAGTATCTCCGATCGTGATGTCGGAAGCACCCGAGAAGCAAACCACGTCGCCAACCTTTGCCTCGTTTACGGGCACACGGTTGAGGCCGTCAAACTGATAGATGGAAACTATCTTGACCTTCTTGGGCGTCATACCCGTGTGGTAGTTGCAGACCATTGCTTCCTGACCTACCTTCATGGTGCCGCGCTCAATGCGTCCGATACCTATTCTTCCCACAAACTCGTTGTAGTCGATAGAGGAAACGAGCATCTGAAGATCGCCCTCGGGATCACCCTCGGGTGCGGGCATGTATTCAAGAATGGTGTCAAACAGGGGGCGCAGGTCCTCACCGGGCTGGTAAGGCGACAGAGACGCAGTTCCCTGACGACCCGAGCAGAAGATCATAGGGCTGTCAAGCTGCTCGTCCGTGGCGTCAAGGTCGCAGAGAAGCTCAAGGACTTCTTCCTCAACCTCTTCAAGGCGCGCGTCGGGCTTGTCTATCTTGTTTACAACGACGATAACACGGTGGTTCATCTCAAGCGCCTTGCTGAGAACGAAACGGGTCTGGGGCATGGGGCCCTCCGCCGCGTCAACCAGCAGAATTACACCGTTTACCATCTTCAAAATACGCTCGACCTCACCGCCAAAGTCCGCGTGGCCGGGGGTGTCGATGATATTTATCTTCACGTCGCCGTAGTGAACGGCTGTGTTTTTTGCCAAAATGGTGATGCCACGCTCGCGCTCAAGGTCATTGCTGTCCATTACGCGCTCGGTG
>CAZISP010000129.1:0-4721 GCA_964541955.1 uncultured Lachnospiraceae bacterium | reverse complement strand
TCGTCGTACTGTGATATTATTTCGTCTTTATTAGGATAATCCAGTACGAAATTCAGATATGTCTGCGTGCGGTCTATACCATGCTCTTCATCCTTTTCCAACATTACATCGGTGTTAAAGAAGCTTTCATCCGAATAAGCCGTCGCTTCGAACTTTTTGTGAATCTTTATTGGAAATATGGCAAAATTTCGTTCAGTGGATTCGCTTTCTCCCGTGAACGTAAGTAATTGACCGTCCGACGAACGAATGGGCTCGCCAAGCTCCGCAATTACGGTACTGGATTTTCTGAACAGTGAATATTCTGTGGTGATGGGGTCATCCACACACGTCGGATCATCAATATACAATGGGTCGGTGTCTGTTGCCACGGGAACGGTTGTATCGGTATCTTGTTGCATCTGATTGTGGTCATCGGAATCCGCTGTTCCTTGAACCGGAGGATTCTTGCTTCCGCACGAGGTCACACATAGGAGGAAGATCAACAAAAGCACAGAGCAAAGCAAAAATTTACGATAGTTTTTCATAGCTGTTACCTCCGTTACGTGATTTTGCGGTTTGTCCTCTACTCACATTATAGCATAAAATTTGTTGAAAATCAATAGGCAACGCCAATGTATACTTGAATTTTTGTATGAAATAACATTATTTGTTTTATTGCGCCAAAATGCGCTTTGATGCGACCTTTGCGGTTTTTTCCTCCTTTTTCTTTTCACCCTTGAACAGTCGGCAGAGCCACTTTACGTCCTCGCGGTCGATGGCACCCGTCAGACGGACGAAAATGAGATAAATTGCCACCATCAGAACCGAGCACAAAATCACCTGCATTTTAACCGATATAGGTGGATTCAAAATTACAAACGCCAGCCGCGAGAGGGAGACTGCGCCAACCGCCGACAAAAGGGGAGATACGACCATTCGACCGATTTGAAGCTTTATCTTTGTTTTGTCCAGCAGGCGCATAAAGCTGAGTGTGAAGTTAATCAGCTCGGTGATATAGACCATCAGAATGTACCCCGATATGCCTTGACTTGGCAAAAGCACGATTACCAAAATCACCGACAGAAGCGTGTCTAAAATATTCACGTTCATGGTAAAAACCTGCTCCCCAAGCCCTTTCAGAATCGAGTCGGTCACCCCGTCAAGGTACATCACGGGAATAAGCGGAGCTATCTGCCGAATGTAGCTTGAAACCTGCGGGCTGTCGTATAAAAGCTGTCCCAGCTCACCCGAAAAGCAGAGCATTATGCCCGCCGCACCCATTGAAAATATGAGCGAGAATTGAAGCGCGCGGACGGTCACGTACCGAACGTGCTTTTTTTCTCCCCGCACCGCGCTTGCCGCCAGCTCGGGAATGAGCAGAGAGCCAAATGCGGACAGAATCGCCGTAGGATAGAGCACCGTGGGAAAAGCCATGCTGTGGACCATTCCGTAGCCTGCAAGCGCCATGTCTTGTGACAACCCGCTTTTTCGCAGGCTCCGGGGAATCAGAACGTGCTCTATTGTAAGCAGCCCCGAGCGCACATAGGTTCCGAGCGCTACGGGGAGCGCGATGGCGCAGATCTGACGGAGAACGGCTGAGGAGGGTAGGGGAGAGAGACCGGTGCCGGGGAGAGAACGGTCGGTCTTGAAGAGAAAAAATGAAATGAGACAAGCGGAGATTTCGGAAATCACGTCCGCGCCCACAAGCGCTATGCAGGCATATTCCGCTCCGCGCTCAAGAAAAAGCGTGAAGAACCAAACGGTAAATCCGATCTTTATAAATTGCTCAAGCACTTGATAGACCGCGCTTTTATATACCTTTTTTGTTGCCGTGAAATATCCGCCGAATGCGGTGGTGAGGGATATGAAGGGGAGAGAGGGTGCCAGTATCATGAGGGGATAGACTGTTCTTGCATCGCCCAAAACGCGTTCTCCGACGGGCTTGGCGAAAATAAACAGGATAATTGCCGCACCGCACCCGAAGATAAGACATAGGGTGATGCATTTTTTCATAAATCTTCTCGCCAGTCCCATGTCTCCGATACCGATCGCCTCCGATACCGTCCTTGTGACCGCAAGGCCTATCCCCGAGGTGGCTAAGGTCAAAGCAAAGCCGAAAATGCTCATTATAAGCGAAAAAAGTCCCATTGCCTCAGCCCCGGCCTTTGACGAAACGTAAACGCTGAAGCTGACGGCGATGCTTCGCATCGCCAGCGCCGACAGCGCCATCAGCGTGGCGTTCCCCAGGAATTTGCGCAGGTTGCTCATGTTTTCTCCCCCTGAAATCAATCATTTTTTAGTATTTTATGAAAAAATCATCGTACATAGAAGATTTTTCTTTACATTGGGGACAAATAATGGTATACTGTATACAGAAATATTAAGAGAATAGGGGTGACCGAGGTGACAGATAAGATTCAGATAACGGTGGCGAGACAGTATGGAAGCGGCGGACGTATGGTTGGCGAGAAGCTGGCAGAGCTTCTGGGATATAGATACGTAGACCGTGAGCTTGTGACTCTGGCGGCGCAAAAGAGCGGATACGCCCCGGAAATACTTAACCGCGCGGACGAAAAATCCGCGGGCAGTCTTCTTTATACCCTTGCCATGGGCTCGAATATGTACGGCATGCATGGCGGGGGCGTTCATCTTGAAATGCCCATAAACGATAAGCTTTTTATGGTTCAGTCGGATATAATCAAGGAATTGGCAAACGAGACGTCCTGCGTCTTCGTCGGAAGATGCGCTGATTACGTCCTCTCTGAATATCCGGGCAGGATCAGCGTTTTCCTTTATGCATCAAGCGAGGCGAGAATCGCAAGAATTGCCGAGGAGCACGGGCTCACCGAGCGGGAAGCGGCAGACGTTATCGCAAAGACGGACAAAAGAAGAATGAATTATTACAGCTTTTACACGGGCGGCGTTTGGGGTCGGTATGAAAACTACCATCTGATGCTTGACACGTCGGTTCTCGGCATTGACAAGACCGCCGAGGTGATAGCCCAATACGTAAATTGCATAAAAAAGTAAGTGAAAGGAGGTACAGCGGTGAAGGAAGCAAATAAAATGAAGAAAACAACCACAAAGATGGCCGCCGTACCTTTGTTTGTGGTTTTTGCGACCGTTGCGGTGCAGTTGGCGGTGCTGTTTTTGATCAGACGGGGATTGATACCCGGGGACAAGGCCGGCGATGACGCATCGCTTCTGATGGCGGGCTTTTCCCAGGTGGCGGCATACGTTTTGACGGTCGTTTTCGTGCGGATTATTATGGGGCGCGACATGACGGGAATAATGTTCAGACCGCGCAATGGTGTGAACCCCGTTCCGCTTATCCTTGCCGCCGTTGGACTGATAATTGCCGCATCCGGATTTACGGCCATGATAAATGACAGCGTTTACGGCTTTTTTGAGGTCGGCTCCGATACGGATATGTTCGCTGAAAATAATATTTTCGTGATATTTATCGTCAGCGTATTGATTCCCGCGTTTTTCGAGGAGCTTGTCTTCCGTGGACTTATTCTGACAAATCTCCTGCCCTATGGCAGAACCTTTGCAATAATCGTCAGCGGAGTTATATTCGGTGTCGTACACGGGACCGTGACGCAGATACTTTTTGCGACCCTTGCGGGTATAGTCCTGGGCTGGGTGTATGTTGAGACAGGCTCGCTCTGGTGCGGGATACTCGTTCATTTTATCAATAATCTCATCAGTATATGCGAGAGCGCTATCATCTCGGCACTTCCTTACGGAACGGCGCTGAAATATATTTATATAATCGAAATTGCGGTGCTTGCCGTCGGGCTTGCATCGGCGGTGTATGCGGTATCGTCGATGAAGAAGAGAAGAGAACGGGCGACAGAGAACGGATTCTTTGGTACGAAGCCCGAGATATTCAGACCCGCCGAGAAGACAATAGAGCTTAAAGCGGGGCTTGCGGCGTTCTTTAACCCCGTTATGATAGTTTTCCTTCTTTATTCATTTTTGCCCATACTGCTATGACGAGAGACGAGCTTTATATGAGCGCGGCAATTTCCGAGGCGAAGCGGGCGGCACTTTTGGGCGAGGTCCCCGTGGGTGCTGTCATCGTTCGCAACGATGAAATAATTGCACGCTCAAGAAATACAAAAGAAGGCTCGAAGAGACCCACGGGCCACGCCGAAATAGATGCTATTGAGGCGGCATGCCGCGCACTCGGCACGTGGCGGCTCAGCGACTGCACTCTTTACGTCACTCTTGAGCCTTGTCCCATGTGCGCGGGTGCGATTGTAAACGCAAGGGTCGGCAGGGTAGTGTTCGGTGTCAACGACCCCAAGGCGGGCGCCATGGGAAGCGTAATGAATTTCAATTCCTATCCGCTGAACCATAAGCCCGAGGTGCTGTCGGGTGTGCTTGAAACGGAATGTTCGGCTATCCTCTCTGCATTTTTTGCGTCCAAAAGAAAATAAAAGGCAGGAGGCAGATATGTACATGCTTCAACTTATCGGCAGTCTTTTGAGCATGCTGCTCATTTTCAATGTTTGAAGCCTTCATGGGCGACCGACGGGTCGGGAGAAAATCCCCCTTTGCGCTTTTTGGCGCATCCATCGGATTTTCCTTCCGATATTATATGGACGGAATTGTTGGAAATAATTCGGTGAAGATGCTGTCGCTTAACGGCGTGTACCCAAGCGCCGAGAACACATCGAACGGAGCAGATACGATAGCTTGCAATAAAAATGCGGAGAAGAATTTCTCCGCATTTT
>CAZISP010000128.1:0-4722 GCA_964541955.1 uncultured Lachnospiraceae bacterium | reverse complement strand
TGACAAAAAGGGCATCTGCCGCTACGGCTCAATGCTCCTCCCCATGGACGAGGCACTGATCCAGACCGCTGTGGACATCTCGGGCAGAAGCTGTCTTTGCTACGGTCTCGACATCCCCGCCGAAAAGGTAGGTGACTTTGACACCGAGCTCTGCGAGGAATTCTGGCAGGCATTTGTCCGCGCGTCGAGCATTACTCTGCACATCGTGCAAAATGCGGGCAGAAACTCCCACCACATCATCGAGGGTGCCTTCAAGGCGGTGGCGAGAGTTTTACGCACGGCAGTAAAGGTAGACCCCGATCTGGGTGACGAGGTTCCCTCAACGAAAGGCGTTCTCTGATGATTGCAGTAGTTGATTACGGCGTGGGGAATCTATTTTCTCTCGTCAGCTCACTTCGCGCGGTTGGCGCGGACGCCACCGTCACGGGTGACGCCGAAGCCCTTCGCCGCGCAGACAAAATAATCCTTCCCGGCGTGGGCGCGTTCGGGGACGCGGCGGCAAAGCTGAGAGCCACGGGACTTGACCGTGTTATCATCGAGGAAGCAAAGGCGGGCAAGCCCCTGCTTGGCATCTGCCTTGGAATGCAGCTTCTTCTTGAGCGCAGCTTTGAGTACGGCGAGCACGAGGGTCTCGGGCTTATTGAGGGCGACATCGTTCCCATCTCGAACGTTATCCCCGCCGACCTGAAAATACCCCACATCGGCTGGAACGCCCTGAAATTCACCGAAAACAGGTCTCCCCTTTTCAAATACGTAAACGAGGGAGATCACGTGTATTTCGTTCATTCCTACTACGGCGCAAATTGCACAAAGGACACCATCGCCGTCTCCGAATACGGGGCTGACCTTACCGCCGCCGTGGCGCGCGGCAACGTTATGGGCTGTCAGTTCCACCCCGAAAAGAGCGGCGACGTGGGTCTCAATATTCTCCGCGCATTCTGTGAATAATAGCGTGAAAGAGGTATAAAATGTTAATTTTTCCCGCAATTGACTTGTACGGCGGCAAGGCGGTCAGGTTGCTTCACGGTGACTACGAAAAAATGACCGTTTACTCCGACAATCCCCCTGCCCTGGCGCAGGATTTTGCCGCAAAAGGCGCCACCTGCCTTCATTTAGTGGACCTTGAGGGCGCAAGAGACGGCACAACTCCGAATCTTGATACCATAAAGAAAATAATAGCCGGCTCGGGACTTTTTACCGAGGTTGGCGGCGGCATCCGAAGCATGGAAACGGTAGACACCTACCTGTCGGCAGGCATTGACCGCGTCATTCTCGGAACGGCGGCGGTAAAGGACAGAGAGTTTCTTCTGACCGCACTTAAAAAGTACGGCGAGCGCATCGCCGTCGGCATCGACATAAAGGACGGCAAGGTTGCCATCAAGGGCTGGACCGAGACCGCCGACGTTACAGCCGAGGAATTCTTTGCCGACATGGAAAAGATAGGCGTGCAGACAATAATCTGCACCGATATCTCAAAGGACGGCGCGATGCAGGGCGCAAATCACGAGCTCTACCGCACCCTGTCCGAAAAATTCAAGGTAAACATCATCGCCTCGGGCGGCGTTTCCTCCATCGAGGACGTAAAGCGTCTGCGCGCCGTAAATATGCACGCCGCAATTATCGGCAAGGCTTATTACGTGGGTGCCATTGACCTCTCCGAGGCTGTCGAGGTGGCAAAATGATAACAAAGAGAATAATCCCCTGTCTTGACGTTAAAAACGGACGGGTAGTTAAAGGCGTAAACTTCGAGGGGCTGGGCGACGTCGCTTCCCCCGTGGAGCTTGCGAAATTCTACAGCGACTGCGGTGCCGACGAGCTTGTTTTCTACGACATCACAGCCTCTGCCGAGGGGCGCGAGCTCTTCACAGACATTCTGTGCGAGCTGGCACGCTCCGTGTTCATTCCCCTGACCGTTGGCGGCGGCATAAACACCCTCGCCGACTTTGACCGCGTACTCAAATGCGGCGCGGACAAGGTCAGCGTAAATTCGGGCGCAATAAAAAATCCCTCGCTTATAGCCGAGGCGGCAAAGCGTTACGGCGACCAATGCGTGGTGCTTTCCTGCGATATCAAGCGTGTTGACGGCGTTTTCCGCGTGTTTGCCAAGGGCGGACGGGAGAACACGGGCATGGAAGCCATTGAATGGATACGCCGAGGTGCCGAGAGCGGCGCAGGCGAGATCGTGGTCAACTCCATCGACACCGACGGCGTGAAAAAAGGCTTCGACCTTGAAATGCTCGATGCCGTTTGTAACGCGGTCAGCGTTCCCGTTATCGCCTCGGGCGGCGCGGGCTGCATTGACGATTTCACAAAGCTCTTCCGTGCGCTTCCCAAGGTAGACGCAGGACTTGCGGCTTCTATCTTCCACTTTGGCGAGGTCAAAATCCGCGACCTCAAGGAAGAGTTGAAGAAAAACAATATTCCCGTAAGAATTATTTAAGGAGATATATCATGCTTGACATCGAAAAGCTTAAATTTGACGAAAAGGGTCTTATCCCCGCCATAGTGGTAGATTCTGTAACAAAAAAGGTGCTCACTCTGGCATACATGAACCGTGAGAGCCTGAAGATTTCCATGGAAAAGGGACTCACCTGCTTCTTCAGCCGCTCCCGTCAGGAGCTTTGGCTGAAAGGGGAAACAAGCGGCAACTATCAGCACATCGTTTCTATCACCGCCGACTGCGATTACGACGCTCTGACCGTTGTGGTAGAGCCCGACGGACCCGCCTGCCACACAGGCACGTTCTCCTGCTTTGAGAACCCCGTTTGGGAGAGCGAGGAGCTGCATGAATTTTCCCTTGAGGGTCTCATGAAGCTCATCGAGGGCAGAAAGATCAACCGACAGGAAGGCTCCTACACCACATATCTTTTCGACAAGGGTCTGGATAAGATCCTCAAAAAGGTTGGCGAGGAGTGTACTGAGGTAATCATTGCCGCAAAGGCAGAGGACAAGAAGGAGACCATATACGAGATCGCCGATCTTGCATATCACACTCTCGTTCTCATGACCGAAGCGGGAATTTCGCTTGAAGAGATTCACCGCGAGCTGGCTTCCCGCCACGTCATCGACCACAAGGTAAAGCAGGAGAAGATGACAAAATGATCGGGCGCGATCTGCACTGCCACACCTGCTTCTGTGACGGAAAAAACACACCCGAGGAAATGATTCTGGCGGCAATTGACCGCGGTCTGACCACCATCGGAATATCCGAGCATGGGTACACGGCTTTTGACACAAGCTACTGTCTTTCTCCCGACAAAACGGAGGAATACAAAACCGAAATGCGCCGTCTGAAAGAGAAATATTCGGGAAAGATCGAGGTTCTGCTCGGCATTGAGCTTGACGCTCTGTCCGATTTTGACGTGTCCGACTTTGACTTTGTAATCGGCTCGGCTCATTACGTCAAATGCGGCGATAAATATCTGCCCATCGACGAATCTCCCACAGAATTCGAGCGGATATGCCGCGAGTGCTTTGGCGGCGACAATTACGCCTTTGCCGAGGAATATTACCGCACGGTAGCGCTTCTGGCAAGTCGGAAAATCAGCATCGTGGGGCATATTGACCTTATCACGAAATTCAACGAGGGCAATCGCCTGTTCGATATGGAAAATCCCCGATATTTGGCGGCGGCAAAGGGTGCTGTCAACGCGCTTCTCCCTCTTGGTATCCCCTTTGAAATCAACACGGGTGCCATATCCCGCGGCTACCGCACCACCCCCTATCCTCACACGGCACTTGCCGACTACATCAAGCAAAAGGGCGGAAAACTGATACTCTCAAGCGATGCTCACTCAGCAGAAAGCCTCTGCTTTGAGTTCGAGAAATTTGAACATCTCATATAATAAAAAATCCTGATTTTCGACAGGTGTCCGTATAACAGTTAATGGAGCATATCAGTATCGATATGCTCCATTTCTTATGTTCATATATTCGATTGCAAGCATTCTTGGATCTCCCAAAGGGAAAGCCAAGTACCGCACCGACGCACGACACCGAACAGTGTATGGAGGTGCGCCCTTGCGTCGTCAGGTAAAGTGAAAATTGACGGAATTCTAAATCTGTTATTTGTCGCAATACGCAATGCCGTCAACCTGGAATTGCAGACCATCATTTCCACCTTTATGCGCAAATTCGGTTTGGATGGACTTACGCACCGGATACCTGCCATTGAACCGCTCTTTAATGACCTTTTCCATGACAGGTATATTCCAAATATCTCTAAACAGACAATCCATCTGTACCACATTGTCCAAGGTAAGCCCAACAAGTGCCAATCTTCTTTCCATGTCGTCAAATGCACCATTGATCTGTTCTTCGACAGTGCCGCCGACATTGCCAACGCAGTAACCGAGGAAACAGAAATCTCCTGCTTTGATTATCCCCGAATGTACCCAAGATTCGTTAACATCGTATCGTTCAATCATACTATTATCCTCCTGATTATTTGATATAGCACAATTATAGTACAAGTGTTCGGTAAAAGCAAGCAGTTTTACAAATTTAAGTTTGATTAACTGATTTACCAATTTCACAATTTGTCCGGATATACAAGAAGAGGCACAACAGATGAAGCCGTTGTGCCTGTTAACTGTTTTATGAGCACCGCCCGCTTGTCGGGGGATTTTTCATTAGCGAAAATTTAATTTGACATTTAGCGTAAAACGAGGTATACTTTAGGTAGGGTAGTTATTGTTACTTCGGAGGTCACACTATGAAAAA
>CAZISP010000127.1:0-4745 GCA_964541955.1 uncultured Lachnospiraceae bacterium | reverse complement strand
AACGTGAGCAGTCTTTTTGGCTTCAGCGTAAGCGAGGAAAAGGAGATAGTTCTTATCGTTGCTACGTCTGAGAGCAGAGCGGCGATCATGACAAAGATCGGCGAGCGTTGCGGTATTCACAGTGAGGCAAAGGGCGCGGTGCTTTCGCTTCCCATCGAGTCCGTTGTGGGACTTTCGGGAAAGGAATAAAAGTTATTCAAAGGGCGGCAGAAGTTCTCTGCCGCCCGATTTTTGTCAAATCCCTTGACAAAAAGACAGGCAGTAGTGTATAATGGATAAAATATGTACAAAAGGAGGATTGATCGAACATCATGAACGAAGGCGACAGTAATCCTGACCCGAAGCGAGATAATTCGATTTTATATTGCCGGACAGAGTAGGGCAACGCCAAGTGCGACGCCCTCAATAAAGGGCGGTATTCAAATCAAATTATTTTAAGAAAAGAAAGGGTTTATTATGGGTTCCACCATAGGATTTCTATTATTATTTCAAGTTGTTTTAATTGCGCTTAACGCGATATTTGCAAGCGCCGAGATAGCGGTGCTTTCAATGAATGAGACCAAGCTGGAGCAAATGGCGGAGAGGGGAGATAAAAAAGCGAAAAGGCTTTACCGTCTCACCCGTGATTCCGCGAAGTTCCTGGCAACTATCCAGGTTGCGATCACTCTGTCGGGCTTCCTCGGCTCGGCGTTCGCGGCGGATAATTTTTCCGAACCCCTTGTGGATTGGGTGATAGGCCTCGGTGTCCCCGAGACCTACAGAGGAACGCTTGACGCGCTCTCTGTCGTTGTGATTACCATAATCCTCTCCTATTTCACGCTTGTTTTCGGTGAGCTTGTTCCAAAGAGATTGGCTATGAAAAAATCCGAGGGCGTGGCAATGGCGATATCGGGTATCGTAAGCTTTATTTCGGTTGTATTCAAGCCCGTCGTTTGGTTTTTGTCGGTATCGACCAACGTCGTTCTTCGCATCTGCGGCATCGATCCCAAGGAGGACGATGCGGACGTGAGCGAGGACAGCATTCGGATGATGGTTGACGCAGGAAGCGAAAAGGGAACTATCGATCACCAGGAGAAGGAATTTATCCAGAACGTGTTCGAGTTCAACGACATTACCGCAGGCGACGTTTCAATACACCGCACCGACGTTTCCGTGCTCTTGCTTGAGGACGATGACGGGGCGTGGGCAGAGGAGATACATAGAACGCGCCACACAAAATATCCCGTTGCGGACGGTTCTCTTGACAACATCGTGGGAATACTCGATGCAAAGGACTATTTCCGACTGGAGGACAGGTCTCGGGAAAACGTTATGCGAGAGGCGGTCACGGAGCCTTATTTCGTGCCCGAGAGCCTTAAGGCGGACGTGCTTTTCAAAAATATGAAGGCAACCCGAAATTCCATCGCCGTGGTTCTTGACGAATACGGCGGCATGGAGGGTATTGTAACGCTCTTTGACTTGGTAGAGCAGCTTGTGGGCGAGCTTGAGGGCGAGGACGAGGAGAGCGAAGCACCCGAGCTGAGCATCGAAGCGGTCGATGAATTTACCTGGAAGATCAGAGGAAACGTTCAGCTGGTTGACTTTACAAACGAAACGGGTGTTGAGTTTGACGCCGAGGATACGGATACCTTCACGGGTCTTGCATTCGGTGCCATGGGTTACATACCCGAGGACGGAAATGAGGAGATCGAGGTCGAGCTTGATCATATGATCATAAGGATCACAAGTGTTGCCGCTCACCAAATAGAGGAAGCGACGGTGACGCTGAAACGGGAAGAGACCGAAGCTCAGGACGAGTGATAAACACCACCCGAATTTTGTCGGGTGGTGTTTTCTCTTTGCAATAAGATTATAAATTTCTTCACATTTTGGCAAATAAAATATGGTAAAATACAGCAATGAGAGGATAAGACTTTTCACGAACACAAGAAAAAGAAGAAAGGAAGTGCTATATGAACTATTCCGAAATTACCCCTTACATTCAGAAATTAGCTCAGCAGTCCTGCGAGAGTAATCATATAACTCCCGAGCTATATCCCGAGCATAACGTAAAAAAAGGGCTTCGGGATATTGACGGAACAGGCGTTGTGGCAGGGCTTACCGAGGTCTCCTGCATCAATTCCATGAGACGCGATGAAAACGGAAACCGCGTTCCAATGGAGGGCGAGCTTTATTACAGGGGAATCGATATCCGTGACCTTGTTGCGGGTTTTACGGGCGAGTGCCGTTCGGGCTTTGAGGAAGCTGTTTATCTGCTCCTTTTCTCGAAGCTTCCCACAAAGGGAGAGCTTGAAGAATTTTCCGCTCAGCTCGGGGCATATCGCTCCCTGCCGACGTCCTTCGTTCGGGACATGATCCTCAAGGCTCCCGGCAAGGATATGATGAACATTCTCTCCCGCTGTGTGCTGGCGCTTTATGCATATGACGAGAACCCGGACGATATTTCCGTTCCCAATGTTCTTCGCCAATGCCTTCAGCTTATCGCTCAGTTTCCGCTGATAGCAGTCTACGCATATCAGTCCTTTCAGCACTACCATAACAATAACAGCCTGTTTATACATTATCCAAAGCCCGAATATAACACGGCCGAGAACCTTTTGTATATTCTCCGCGAGGACGGTCGGTTCACACCTCTTGAGGCACAGCTCCTCGACCTTGCTCTCGTTCTTCACGCAGAGCACGGCGGAGGTAATAATTCCACCTTTACAACCCACGTCGTGACCTCGTCGGGCACGGACACCTACGCCGCGGTTTCTGCCGCGCTGGGATCTCTCAAAGGCCCCCGCCACGGCGGCGCAAATATCAAGGTCGTTCAGATGTTCGACGATATGAAGGCGAATATCGATATTACCGACGAGAGTGCCATAGAAGACTATCTCACACGGCTTCTCGATAAGCAGGCATTCGATAACAAGGGGCTTATCTACGGCATGGGTCATGCGGTCTACTCTCTGTCCGACCCCCGTGCGGATATTCTGCGTTCCTTTGCGAAGAAGCTGTCCGAGGAAAAGGGACTTTCCGACGATTATAAGCTCTATGAGACGGTGGAGCGCCTTGCGCCACAGATAATCGCGCAAAAGCGCAAGATGTATAAGGGCGTCAGCGCCAATGTGGACTTCTATTCGGGCATGGTATATAAGATGCTGAATCTCCCTTACGAGCTGTTCACCCCTATTTTCGCGGTTGCGAGAATCGCGGGCTGGAGTGCTCACAGAATCGAAGAGATCCAGAACGCGGGCAAAATAATCCGCCCTGCGTATATCAACGTAAAAGAGGAAGGGAAGTATATCCCTCTCGACGAGCGTTAAAAAACAAAGGGTGCCTTGGGCACCCTTTGTTTTTTTTGTGTTGCATTTGTATTAAATTCGTGATAGAATAAATAAAATGAAGATGAAAGCGAGATAGCCATGACCGTAAAGCTTTACGAAACAGACAGCCACCTGTACGAATTCAGTGCCCGTGTGCTGTCCTGCGATAAGACCGAAAAAGGATATGCCGTTGTTCTTGACAGGACCGCGTTTTTCCCCGAGGGCAGCGGACAGCTCCCCGATACGGGCAAGATAGGTGACGCCGACGTTTGTGACGTGCAGATAGACGGTGATATATACCACTATACTGACAAGCCTCTTGAGGTGGGCAGGGAATACCCGTGCGCACTGGATAGAGAAAAGCGATTCCGACGTATGCAGAACCACTCGGGAGAGCATATTGTTTCGGGCATCGTTCATAGCCTGTTCGGATATGATAACGTAGGCTTCCATATGGGAAGTGAGGACATAACGATGGACTATAACGGTGTGCTCACCGCCGAGCAGATAGCCGACCTTGAGCGACGCTGTAACGTGGCGGTGGCAGAGAACGTGAGGATAACCGCCGTATATCCGAGCCGCGAGGAGCTGGCAAATATCCCGTACCGCAGTAAGCTTGAACTGACGGACGACGTGCGAATCGTCACTATCGAGGGCTACGATATCTGCGCTTGCTGTGCGCCCCACGTGAGCCGCACGGGCGAGATCGGCATCATAAAGCTTCTTGACTTTGAAAAGAATAAAGGCGGCACGAGAATACATATGCTTTGCGGCTTTGACGCTCTCGACGACTATAATTTCCGCTTCCACATGATCGCGGATGCCGCAAAATCCCTTTCGATCAAGCAAAATGACCTTGGAAATGCCGTTTCCCGCATGGAAAAAGAAATTTCCGACCTTAAATTCAAGATGTACGCCCTTCGTCAGACTCTTATTGATTATAAGACCGCCGAAATTCCCGAGACCGACGGAAATATCTGCTTTTTTGAGGAAGAACTGAATAAAAACGATATGCGCGCGATAATGAATCGCGGAATGGAGAGGTGCAAGGGCGCTTGCGTTGTTTTCTGCGGCACGGACACAGCGGGGTATACCTTCGTTGCGGGCAGTAAAAACGTTGATATGACAAGGATCGCCGCTTCTCTTCGGGAAAAGCTCGCCGCAAAGGGAGGCGGCTCTCCAGAGATGATTCAGGGAAGCGTAAATGCCACGGAAGGGCAGCTCCGCGAATTTTTCGGTGTCTGACGCCGAAAAAATGTAAAAATAATTGTAAATTTTTTTGTTTTTTTGTTAATATGTGTAGACATATAAGTGAATATATGCTATAATTATAGTTGTGTGCAGATACAACCGAGTTGTATCTTTATTTTCATGCTTGTTAAAATAATAACAATAAAAACGGAGGTTTCAAACAATGAAAAAGAAATTGACAACGGT
>CAZISP010000126.1:0-4745 GCA_964541955.1 uncultured Lachnospiraceae bacterium | reverse complement strand
CTACCCTACAGAGGCGGTAAGCACAATTACGGGATGCTACGAAAAGGTCAAGGAAAACGGGGATTTCACTTCCCTTCTTGACTCTTTTTACGGCGAGGAATCTCACCAATCCGAATACTTTGAAAAAGCGCTCGACGCTGTAGCAGAGCAGGAATCCGTCAATCGCTACACCCTTTACATGACCTATCTTCTTTGTCTCACAAAGACCTTGCAGAAGAAATATGAAAAGGAAGGCATTGACGAGCAGGTCCGTTACGACACCCTCGAGGACCTCAAATTCAAGCTCTTTGAATGTATTGAGGTTGAAAAAGCTTGGGGTATATCGCCTTTTTCGTGGTTTTACAGCCTGTTCCATATGAGAATATTTTCGCTGGGAAGAATGGAATACAACTACGGCCCCTTCCGCGGCGAGAGCGCAACGGTTGCAGGCGTGGAAATAAAAGATGGAGATATGGTTCTGCACATGCATATCCCGTCCTCGGGACGTCCCTTTGACACACAGGCAAGACTTGATTCTTACCACCGTGCTTATTTGTTCTACCGAGACAAGCTGGGTGGCAAGAACCCCGTTTTCTGCTGTGATTCATGGCTTCTGAACCCCGAAAATAAAAAAGTTTTGGGAGAAAAGTCGAATATTTCATCATTCGTTGACGATTTCAAGATAATAAATCAGTACGTGTACCCCGACAAGCGAAATCTGTGGCGAATTTTCGGCGGTGCCGCCGAGCTTCCGCCCGACAAGCTCCCAAGAGATACTTCTCTGCGTCGCAAAATAGCCGATTGGCTCGAGGAAGGCAATCGCTTGGGCGGTGGCAAGGGACTCTTCGTCTACGACCCCGTAAACAAAAAAATAATGAAGTAAAATTTCGGAGGACATAAAATGCTACCCTACGTAAAGGAAAATCTGATAAATTCAGCCGTTGATTGCACTCAGTTTGAGGGTGAGATCGGCGAGTTCTTCGATAGATTTATCGAAAACAGAATCACGAGCGATTTTGCCGTAAACGAGGTGCTCCGCGAGACCGAGGTTGCCTTTGACGAAAAGCTTGACGACAAGGATTTCCCCATTGGAATGTGGCGTGGCGAATTCTGGGGCAAGTTGGTTATCAGCATGTGCCGTGTTTACCATTGGAAGCATGACGAAAAGATCAAGGATATCCTCGCTGCAACTGTAGATAAGATTCTTGCACACCAGGAAGACGACGGCTACATCGGCACGTACAAAAATTCAAAGCACATCATGCACGTCGATCCTGTTGAAGGCTTCAAGACTGTGGGATTTTACTGCGATTGGAACTGGAATATCTGGTGCAGAAAGTACACTCTCTGGGCAATGCTTGAAGCATACGAAATCCTTGGCGATGAAAAAATTCTCACCGCATGCCGTCGCTTTACCGACTGTCTCATTGAAACTGTTCGTGAGCAGAACGTCCACGTCTGCGAAACAGGCACGTTTTTCGGCACTCCTTCAGGCTCTGTTTTGAAGCCTGTGCTCCTTCTCTACCGTATAACGGGCGAGCGGAAATATCTTGACTTTGCCCTTGAAATTGCGGACGGATTTGAAAACGAGAGCACTCATTGCATGAAAATAATCTCAAAGGCACTCTCGGGGCTTCCCGTACATATGTGGGGTCTGGACATCCCAAAGACCGATTCGAGAAAGCATGAGATCAGCGGAAAGATATACGAGACCCTTTCCTGCTTTGACGGTATTCTTGAGCTTTACCGTGTCACGGGTGACGAAAAATATCTCACAGCCACCGAAAAATTCGTCAATCTCATCATGAAATATGAGTACAACACGGTGCTCTCGGTGGGCTTCAACGATATTTTCGCTTTCGCCGCGTCAACCCAGGATGCCATTACCGAGCATTGCGACGTTGTTCACTTTATGCGCGTACTGTATGAACTTTTCCGTCTTACGGGCAAGGTTGAATATATGCATATCTTCGACCTTGCGTTTGTGAACCCCTATCTGGCGGGCATTCGCCGCGACGGCGCATGGGGCGCAAGAGGTATCAAGACCGCGGGACAGCACATGTATGTATACGGACAGAGTGGAATGAAGCACAGCCATTGTTGCGTGAACAACATTCCACGCGGCTTTGTAAACGCCGCCGAAAGTGCCGTGATGCGTGAAGGCGACAAGATATACGTGAACCTTTATCTGCCTGCAACGTCTTCCGTAAATTTCGGAGACGAGAGCGTTAAAATCAAGGTTTCGGACGGATATATGCAATTCTGTAAGGTCACTCTTGACGTTGATGCAGGCATTAAATCCGCGAAAAAGCTGATGCTCAGAATCCCCGATTGGAGCAAGACCACATCTGTTTCAGTGGACGGCAAAAAATTTGACGCTGTTTGCGGCGAATATCTTGAGATTTCACTTGAGAACGGCTCACACAAGATTCAGATCGACTTTGATAACACCCCCGTTCTGAGCGAGCCTTATTTCTATCGCGAATTCTACCCGCTCACACCTCATAAAAAGAGAAGATTTTACGATTCCTGCACCTTCGACTACGACGTTTTCACAAAGCAGACCATGTCAACACTTCGCTACGGCGCAGTTCTGCTTGCAAGAGCAAGCGAGGACGGCTATACACCCGACGAGCTTTACAACGGCGACACCGTTTACGGCAAGGGCTACAGCGTCACGTTAACTCCTGCCAAGGACGATAATTTCAGATGCTCGTATGACGTAAAACTTACGGGAGAGGGCAAGGAAATCGCGCTCAGAATGCACGATTATGCATCTGCCAGCGACCATAAGACAGATTTTGGATTTTCTGTGTTTATTTAATATGATAATCCCCGTATTGACTGCCAATGCGGGGATTTTTCACAGCCGCGTACCTTTCGACATAAAATGTAATGATACGTTATCGTATCGGAAAGGAGAAACGGAATGCAACAAAACATGAGAGGACGTTACTCGGTGTCACAGGGGCAATCCTGCGGTGCCGGATGCAACGTTCCTGTGCAACCCAGACAGGAGATTCAGCACGACCACTCCTGCCCTAATATGGTACTTGCAATGGCTTACGTTAAAAGTCAGCCGTTTGTGAACCTTTACAACTCTTGTGATGCCTGGAAAAACGGCACACTATTCGCCGACCTCAATCTTCCCTACACAGGAGGCAGAACGCGATGCTGACAAACGACACAAGAGCCAAAAAGGCCGCTTTTGACGAGATCGGCAAGGTCAGCTTTACCATCGACGAGCTCAGACTTTATCTTGACACACACCCCCGGGACAGAGAAGCACTTCAAATGATTCAGCACCACTGCACACACCGCGCGACGCTGATTGAGAATTACACCGCAAATTTCGGGCCTATCGAAGCCTACAATCCCGGAGAGGGCGATTGCTGGCTATGGAACGCAGGGCCGATGCCATGGGAAGGAGACTGCTGATATGTGGGAATACGAAAAGAGACTTCAATATCCCGTTAAGATTTCAAAACCCGACGCGAGAGCCGCAAAGGTCATCCTGACCCAGTACGGCGGCCCCGACGGCGAGCTGGGCGCTTCCCTGCGCTATCTCTCCCAACGCTTCGCCATGCCCGACCCCAGAGTTGCAGGCTTGCTTACGGATATAGGAACCGAAGAGCTTGCACATCTTGAGATCATCGGTGCCATTGTTCGCCAGCTGACACGAAATCTGTCTGTGGAGGAAATAAAAGCCCAAGGCTTCAGTGACTACTTTGTTGACCACACGCTGGGGATTTATCCTCAGTCGGCGGCAGGCGTTCCCTTCAATGCGGCCGCAATGCAGTCGAAGGGCGATCCTATTACAGACCTTTTTGAGGACATGGGAGCAGAGCAAAAAGCAAGAACCACCTACGACAACATTCTAAGGCTTGTTGACGACCCCGACGTTATTGATCCGATTCGCTTCCTCAGAGAACGAGAGATTGTCCATTTCCAAAGATTCGGCGAAGCGCTCGGAATGGTACGGGATAAGCTGGATTCAAAGAATTATTATCAATACAATCCCGCTTTTACGCCAAATAACCGAACCGGATGCTGTTAAATAAAGTGAACCGCCCGTCGGGCGGTTCACTTTATTTAACCTTATTTCTATCGTAAATCCCCGCAACAACAACGCAAACAACAAGAACAGCCAGCAGGATAATTGCAAATTCGTAATCCGGCTCTGCCTGCTCACCCGTCGTCGGAGCTTGCGCCGCAGGATTTTTTGCCTTGGCTCTTGATGCCGCAACAGTCTGTGCCAATGTCTCGTCACTCAACGTTTCACTTAGCGCAGACACGCTGTGCAGCTTGAGATCGTAGCTCTCTGTCTCTCCGTCGACGCGGCATACAGAAATGCAGACGGAATCAACGCCCGATTCTGACCCGATGCCGCCAATATCCACCGTAAAGCTGTTTTTCTCTCCTCCGTTGAACGTCTCCGCGGCGGTGAAAACATTATTTTCGCTGCGAACCGTGATCTTAACGGAATATTTTTCGTCGGCATTTTCTCCAACCGAGAACTCGAAATCCAGATAGGGCGCAAAGCTGAGCTTTTCGGAATAATCAAAGTAATATACCAGTTCCGAAACCTCCCCGTCACCCGACATTCGGGCACAGAGGAATTTCTCGCCTGACTCGGACAGAAGAGATACCGACCCGCAACCGTAGCCGGCAAACCAACCGAGTGTACCAAACGAGGACGAAAAATCAAACAGAGCAAACCTTCCTGTGGCCGATATGTCCTCCGAGTTTGCATTCTCGGTATAGAT
>CAZISP010000125.1:0-4758 GCA_964541955.1 uncultured Lachnospiraceae bacterium | reverse complement strand
AAGGAAGTTTATATAGTTGTTGCCCGTAACAAGAATAGATGAGCTGTCTTGCATATCAAGGAGACGGTAGGTATTCTTTGCCCCCTGTCCTTTATGCGGATTTGTAACACCCGACATTGAGGGAAGATTCACGTTTTCGAAATACATATATTTCTGAAGCGTGCCCATTTTTCTGCTTCTCACAAGGTGAGGGAGATTAAGACAGTCCACACAGTCTAAATTTCTGAACGTAATATCAAGCTGTCTGTCGCTGTAGGTGGGTCCGCTGCCGTTATACTCGTGATTTACGACTCCGTCGTTCGTGCGGAATACGTAAATATCCTCAAGAAGTATATTATAATTATCGCTCTGAGGGAAAATTGCTCCGCAGGTGGTTCCGATAGTGATATTTTTATAAACGGTATCGGGGCAGCCGCTGATAACGAGTCCGTTATCGCCCACATGCATATACACGTTCTCGATAACCGACTGTGCTCCGCTGCAGGAGATTCCGTCCGTATTCATCATGGTCGCAAGAATCTTCAGATTGGAGGCATTGCTGTACTTACCTCCGATCCAGATGTTGAAGCATCTTGCGTCAAGCAGGTGAAGTCCTTCGATTGTAGCATACTGATTAGAGGTGGTAAGAAGCTTATATCCGGCGCCTTCGGTGCCCGCCACGCGGATATCGTATTCATATATGTTTTCATATGGATCAATAATCGCGCCTCGACCGATGATCTTTGAGTTTTTAGCCGAGCTTTTGAAGAGCACTCGATTGTTCAGAACAGCACCGGGTGCCACGTAAACAATCGTATCGGGCTGAGTAATATCCCAGAGGCCGTTCTCGCCGAACTGCTCCCACCCCTCGATATAATAAACGTTGTCTGCATTTTTATCGGGAATTTCAAGAGGAAATTCGGGATAATCCGCAAACACGGTAATGATAGAGTTGTCATCGCTGTCGAGACGAATCATAAAATATTCGGGCTCATCGAGGTAAACGGAGATAACTCCGTCATTAAACTCACTTTTGAATTGTTTCGCCGAGGGAAGAACGGAATAGCTCTCAAAATCACGGGTTACCTTAATATCCACCCTGACCGTCTCGCCGGAAAAAGCAAAGGTGGAAAATCTTCTGTAAAGGTCGCCGCCGATTGAGCGATTACTTACGTGATACTGCATTGTATGATTGTAAACGGGCAGAGCTTCCGTTTTTGAGCCTTGCGTTACGCTCACCCTGTAATCATAGTTGCGATTCACCTTTTCGGGAAACTCCGGGTAAATGACAAGTCTCGTTTCGCTGAGATAATCCTCCTTTGAAAGAAGAAGTCCGGACAGAGTCGTACCCGCGCCGAGCGAAAAAGTGCTCCGTGATGCATATATCATATCGCTGAGCTTGTCCGTTGCAAGAGAAATGCCATAGCTCGTATCAGATGAAAGATACGCAACGCCCGACCGCTCGGTTATTGCCCATTCGCCGTCGGAGATATCTGCCCATGACGTTTCGGACGTAAGGATAATGTTCGCCTCTTCCCTGCTCTCGGTCAGCTCCGCGTGCAGATCGGTTGCGGAAAGGAACGTGCCGACTATCTTTTCTGCATAGCTCGTGTCCTCAAGGTCACTGAATACCTTGACAGAGCCGTATTTTGCTTCGCCTATGCAAATTGCATACTTGTCAGAGGCATTATCCGCCTTTCCGCAGGCGGCAACGAGGAGCATTACGCACAAAGCAAGCGCCGCGAGGCATATTTTATCGAAAAATCGCTTTTTTAACATACAATTTTTTCCTTTCGGGCAATTATTACATATATTATATAGTACGCGGCATTATTTGTCAATAATTTTCGGCATTGAAGAAATAAAAACAAAAATAAAACAAAATCCCCGTGGCAAAAAAAGCCACGGGGATTGAAGAATGATCTGTATTAGCCGAGAGTTACGTCCCAACTTGCCAGATATTGTGCCAAAAGCACGCTGTCCGCCGCGTTTACTACGCCGTCGCCGTTGCAATCAGCCGCGTCGAGATCGATCTCAACGTCCCAGTTTGCCAGATACTGCGCCAGAAGCACGCTGTCCGTCGCGTTGATGGCACCGTCGCCGTTGAGGTCGCCCGAATCCGCCGCCAAAAGCTCGGCAACAACGTAAACGCTGAAATGATCGGTTGCAAATACCAGATAGCCGTCCTCATAAACAGCGTCCATGTCAATAAGCTGACCGTCATCGGTTCTGTGATATACCTTGCATTTCTCGCCGTTAAAGCCCTCGGGAACCTTGATGCGGACGAATATAGTATTATTTGGCTGTGTTTCAACACCGTCGCAAACAAGGGTGATGTCAAGAGCACATATTTTGTCGTTGTGCCCCTCTATCACAATGTCGCCCACCTCGTCGTCAACGACCTCAACTATGATCTCAGTATTCTCGGGATAATCTGTTCCCGCCACGCCGATGATAGAAACTCCTTCTTCGTTTTCAAGCACCGACAGATATTTGATAGTGTAATCATAGTTTTCCTTGAAATACTCGTCGGCGTAGCTGCCCTCATGGAGATAGATGCAGAAAACGCTGTAATCGTTATCATAACCAAAGTGACCCCCGTACTCAGGGTTAGGCAACTTAGTCACACTCTTTGGAATGTAGAGGTTCTCAAGTTTAGAGGAATGCACAAAAGCGAAATCGGCGATCGAGGTCACGCCCTCAGAGATAAATACGGTGGAGGGGTTAAATGACCACCACGGAGCTGTCCAATTTTGACCGTAGTCATACATTTCTCCACTTCCGCTGATGGTAAGGATATCTCTTGTGTAATCATAGAAATATTTCAGGTCTTTTCCGCACTTGCCGTCAAGATAATGCGTAGTACCATAAAATTCGAGGTCAGGGAAGCACTTTGCGGCATACGAGTTTGTGTAGACGTACACGTCCCAGCAAGCGTTGATAAGATATTCATCCATGCTTGTAACAGACCTGGGGAACCAGACATTTACATTCCACGGGTAGAGTCCGAAGTCGCCTACGTGGGTGATTCCTTCTTCAATCATAATGTCTCTGATAAAGTTTTCGTAAGGCCTCCAGGGCGCGTCTCCGGCGTATTCATATCCTTCAAAAGCACCGCTTCCGCTGAGAGTAAGCTTGCCGCTGTCCCAATCAAATCTCCAGGATATTGTTTCACTGCACTCACCATAAGCCTCATCAACGTATGCTACCTTGGATGAGAAGATTTCATCCTCGCTGAAGAACTCATCGGCGTAGCTGCCTTTGTGAAGCAGGATAGCATTCAGGTTTTCTTCACTTTCGGCAATTATATATGTGCCGATTTCCTTAACGCTTTCGGGGATATAAATAATTTCCAATTCGCGGTTCCCGGCAAAGGCGCTATCACCAATGCTCTCAATGCCGTCATTCAATATCACTTCGGAAAAGTTTGTGCTCTGGAATGCTTGGTATCCGATGTGCTTTATATTTGAGTATTCAAAATTGGCATAACTGAGATTCACGCAATTGCCAAACGCATATTCGCCTATACTTTCAAGACAATATGGGAACCAAACAAAATCGAGATTCCAAAAATCCGCAAAAGCCATTGCGCCGATAGATGTGATCTCGCCGACGAAATCTATACTTGTAATACCGTGTCTGTATTGCCACCACGGAGCCGGCTCCTCATAGAAGTCATACATATCCCCGCTACCCTCTATCAAAAGGTATCCACCATATTGAATGTCGGTAAGTGTCCATGTCAGGTTATCTCCACAGGTGCCCGAATAGGGGACGTCGTAATAAACGATATCGTCTATGACAGTTCCTACCAAGCCTTCCAGAATGGACTTGCTTACGTAGTTTTCGCTGATGAAGACTGTTTCAAACCACGAAGCGTAACCCGTATCACCTGCAAATGCCTTGAATACCATATTTGACGTGATCTTTGCATTTTCGGGCAGTGTAAGGCAAACAGTGCCGGGCTGAGCAAATGCAAAATTATGGATCTTGGTCACGCTGTCAAGAATATCCCATACGTACATATGCGCGGGAACGCAAATAAGCTCTGTCGCGTCCTTGTTATACAGATAACCGTTGGAAGAAGAATAGTTGGGGTTGTTATAATCCACGTCAAAACCGTCTAATTGGTCGCATAAAACAAAGGCGGATTCTCCGATTTGAGTCAACTTTTCGCCGATCGTCACATAAAATGCCGAACTTCCAAGGAACGCTTTGTCTCCGACCGTTGTGCAATTTATAAGGTCAACGTAACCTACATTTCTGCACCCATAAAATGCTTCATTTCCAATCGACTCGATCCATCCGAAGTTATCAAAATAATTCTGTCCGGACTGATAATTTTTGAAGGCTCTGTCGCCGATGGTTTTCAGAGTTGACGGGAAATCGCCAAGCCAATGCAAGCTTGTGCAGTTGTTAAATGCATCGTTTCCAATCGAGACGAGATTTGATTCATGCATGTAAGTCCAATAATCTTCGTAATAGAAATATAAATATTTCAACTTGGTGCAATCCTTGAAGACACCGTTGCCGATCTCGGTAATATTTATGTCTATATAAACTTCGGTTATGAAATCGGTCAGACCTCTCCAGGAATAACCTGTTTCGGGAATGACGATTGCGCCGCTTCCCGTGAATGTGAGAAGACCGGTTACAAGATCCATTTCCCAATTGACACCGTTTCCGCAATCGCCCGAATCCGCGTAATAAACGATCTCGGCGTCGCCGAAGTGATGGTTCAATGTAGAATCCTTGTGGATATAAATCGTGGGGATGCCT
>CAZISP010000124.1:0-4828 GCA_964541955.1 uncultured Lachnospiraceae bacterium | reverse complement strand
GCCTGGACCCCCAAACGAAAAATAAAAAACGGCGATTAAACATCGCCGTTTTTTCGTTATATACCCAATTGCTTCTGCAATTCGCCGATGGGAATCTCGCGAGTGCCCGTTTGTCCCTTCTTTGCAAGAGCCATAGCGCGACCTGCCGCTTCGCCCATGCAGCAGCAGATGGGCATGATGCGCACCGACGCCTGACCCTCGTGGGTGGCGGACAGGCAGCGACCTGCAACCAGCATATTGTCGAATTCGCGGGGAATAAGAGAACGGTAGGGAATCGTGTAGACCTCGCCGTACTTGAAATAATGGTGGCTCGTTCCCGAGCCCTCGGGATTGTGAATGTCGATGTCGTAGTTTCCGTAAGCGATAGCGTCCTCGAACTTTCGGCAAGCGACAAGGTCATCGGCGCTCAGCACGTACTCGCCTACCAGCTTGCGACTCTCGCGCACGCCGATATCGGCGGCGATAGAAGAGATTGATGCGTTTTTGCAACACTCAAAGTTTTCCTTGAGGAACTTGACTATCTCCGCTATCTGCATTCTTGCCTCGATCTCAGCCCTTGATACGTCAAAGGGGTCGGTGGGGTTGAGCTTTACTATGCGGGTGGTGTTGAAATGAATATATCCGTTGATCCAATTGAAGCACAGAACGTCCTCGCGGGGGTTCTTTATCTCGCCCGCCGCCTTTGCAGACTTGTATTTTTCGTTTATTTGGGGCTTTACACGCCAGAATTCCTCCACGTCAACGCCCGACATGCGGAAGCAGAGGGTCATGGGCTGGCAAAGATGGTCCGTCTCGCGGCCCAGATTGAATTCACAGCCCGAGAGCGCCATGAGATTTCCGTCGCCGCTGGCATCGATAAAATAGTCTGCCTCAACGTCGATAATCCCCGCCGTCGTGGCAAGGCGCGCGGTAGTGACCTTTCTGCCGTCGGTCTTTGTGCCGCAAAGCTTTGCGTGGAAAAGAACCTCCGCGCCGCTTTCGCTTATCATTTCGTCAAAGACCAGCTTGAAGATTTCCTGATTAAAATAAAGCTCGGGGTTTCTGAATTCATTGGCATCAAGCCCGGGCGCGAGTTTTTCGTAGCGCGCGCGAAGCTCGGTGAAAAATCCGTCCGACAGATTTTTTCTCTCACCCGTTTCGGGTGACGTCTCAAAATAACGCATGAAGGGCATAACGAGGCAATTTGTCATAGCCCCGCCGAGAGCACCGCTCTGCTCGCAGAGAAGCACACTCATGCCCTCTCTTGCGGCGCAGACCGATGCGGCAATACCCGTAAGACCGCCGCCGACAACTATCAGATCGTATTTCTTCATTTTGAAATCTCCTTTTCAGACCGTGGAATGTTTTTCCATTTGATTTTACCACGCTCCCATCACACTGTCAAGGATTTTTCAAAGTTTTCCCAAAATTTCGACGGCTCCGCGCTCTATCAGGCATCTGCCGTGCTCCGCTATGTAGGCGTCAAGCCGAGAGGGACTTATCCTCTTTGAAAACTCCTCGCTGTGAGCGAAGGTACAGTGGTCGGGCAGAGAGAGATAATAGCTTCCCCGCTCATCGCGAAAAGCCTTGCCCTCGCCGCGGCAGTCGGCCCGACAGTTGTAGAGATACCTGCAAACCGCCAGCATGCCGCCAAAGCTGTCAAAGCCGTAGGCGCACGCGCCCGGCGCTTTTCTTACGTCCGTCTGTGTCGGGATTCCCACCGTTGTTAAATCTCCTTTCTCTCCTCCGAGCTTTGTGACGAACACCTCGCAGCCTCCTCCCCGTGACGGGTACATCTGAACGAATATCCTCTCTCCGCAGGTGTCAAAACCGCTCATCTCCTTTACGGAATCGAGCATTGAGCGGAGCGCCCTGCGAGTTCCGTCTCTTGAATAGTCGCTGTCGATGGCGTCAAGGGAGTATTTCACCATGTCGTTTTCGCTCAGCATTATCTTTAATTTGCTCTCGCTTATCTGTATAAGTTCCATAACAAAAAGAGAACTCCTTTCCTCTCTAACATTATAGTAGAAAAGAGCCCTTTTGGGTACCCCCAAATTTCTGGCAATTTTGGGGACGCGGCATTGACACATTGCAAAATGTGTGGTAGAATGGGGTAAACTTTCAGAAGGCGGAGGAAATATGCTCTCATATATAATGCAAAACCCAAGCTCAAGGTGCGACGACCTTTTTCCCACCAACTGCGGCTACCAAGACTGCGCGCCGTCCTATTCCTACGGGCCTACGGTCAGAGACCACTATATATTGCATTTGGTGACAAGCGGTAAGGGCACCTTCTCCATTCTCGGTAAGACCTATACCGTGAGACCGGGCGAATTTTTCTATATTCCCCCCGACACGCTCAATTACTACGAGGCTGATGCCGACGATCCATGGTGCTATACGTGGGTGGGCATGAAGGGAAGCATACTTCCGTCGGTTTTCAAGCGCACGGGGCTGAGCGCGGAGAATCCTGTGGGAAAATTCAGCGCCGAGCTTTTGGAGCTGGCGCGAGACATATACAAAAACAAATCGGAGCTTCACGGGGCATCCCTTGCAACGATAGGGCGCACGTATCTGTTTCTTGATTGTCTTGAGAGGGAGTCGGCAAGCCCGCGCATCGCGCAAAACCGCGCGGCGGAATACGTGGAGCTTGCGATCTCGATTATTGACAAGCAGCTTCACAAGCCCATATCCGTGGCGGCTGTCGCGGACGAGATCGGCATTGACCGAAGCTACCTTTGCGCCATATTCAAAAAGGAGCTGAATTGCAGTCCGCAAAAGTATATTTCGGAGAGAAAAATCGACAAGGCGAAATATTTTCTGTCCTCTACCTCGGAGAACGTAAAATATATAGCCCTTTCTCTTGGCTACGAGGATCAGTTTGTCTTTTCCCGTGCGTTCAAGACGAAAACGGGCATGAGCCCAAGCGAGTGGAGAGCGGCGCACCCCGCAAAGAATAAATGATGGCGGCGGATAGAGCAAAAAAGAGATTTTCGGCTCGCGATATTGTCCTCTGCGCCCTTTTTGCCGCGGTTTTGTGCGTAATTTCGCCCTTTTCGTTGCCTGTCGGACCCGTCCCCTTGTCACTTTGCAATTTTGCGGTGATGACGGCGGCAGTGGTGCTGGGCGGCGTGCGCGGCGCGGCGGCGACGGCCGTGTTTGTCTGCGCGGGAGCCCTCGGCTTGCCTGTTTTCAGCGGCGGAATGGGAGGAGTCGGGCATATTTTGGCACCCACGGGCGGATATATCGTTTCCTACCCGATAACGGCGGCTCTGACGGGCGCATTTGCCGCGCGTGGCAGAAGATATGACGGCAAAGGTGGGCGGGGCTTGCGGTTCACCCTGCTCGGCTGTTTTTTGTCGGTGATTTTGGGGTATATTATAGGTACTGCCTGGTACGCGCTGTCGGCGGGTGTCTCGCTGTCCTTTGAGCTTTTTGCGGTTTGCGTTCTGCCGTTTGCGGCATTCGATTCCCTCAAATGTGTGGCGGCGACTCTGCTGGGACGGCTGATTTTCAGGCGGCTTATGAGGCATGAGCACCCAAAGCGTGTAAAAAATCCGCAAATCACATGAAAAATCAACGGTTTTCAGGCAGAAATTAGAAAATCCTCTTGATTTTTTTCGGAAAGTGATGTAAAATAAACATTCAGGATTGTGCAATAATTAACGAGCCTTATGAATATGTAAATTAACCTTGCCGCCGCGGGCGGCAGATTGGAGATTATTATGGCAAAGAAATTCAGAAAAATCGGCGTACTTACCTCCGGCGGCGACGCTCCCGGCATGAACGCGGCTATCCGCGCCATCGCGCGCTCCGCAATTGACGACGGACTTGAGGTGGTAGGTATTAAGGGCGGCTACAGCGGCCTTATCCGCAACGAGCTCATCGACCTTTCCGCTCGAAGCGTATCCAATATCGTATACACAGGCGGTTCTTTTCTCTTTACCGACCGTTGCCCCGAGTTCAAGACACCCGAGGGTATTGCAAAGGCTATCGAGACCTGCCGCAAGAACGAGATCGACGCTATCGTTGCCATTGGCGGCGACGGCACGTTCAGAGGTGCCACAGACCTTACAAACCACGGTATTCCCACCATTGGTGTAACGGGTACTATCGACAACGATATCACGGCTACCGAATACTCGGTGGGCTTTGATACGGCTATGAACACGGCTCTGAACGCTATCGACTGCGTTCGCGATACAATCGAGTCCCACGCTCGTTGCATGGTGGTTGAGGTTATGGGACGCAACTGCGGTCAGATCGCTTTGAACGTAGGTATTGCGGCAGGTGCTACGGCTGTGGTCATCCCCGAGATCAAGTTTGATCTTGAGGCTTGCATCGAAAAGATTCTGAGAATGAAGGAAAACGGCAAGAGAAGCCATATCATCGTTGTCGCAGAGGGCGTTTTCAACCCCGACGGAACACACTTCTCCGAGTCGCTGGTTAAGATAATCGAGGAAAGAACGGGCATCGAGACCAAGTTCGACCGCCTGGGCTACATCGTTCGCGGCGGCAAGCCTACGCTTCGTGACCGTCTTGCGGCGTCCAGAATGGGCGACCTTGCGGTAAAGCTTCTTCTCGCCGGCGAGAGCAACAAGGTTATCTGCGAGATCAACTCTCAGATCGTTCCCGTTGACATCAACTACGCGCTGGTGCTCGATCGTATGTACAAGAACACCCTCAAGGAGGGCGATCTTGACCGCTTCTCGGCAGACGAGATCGGCTCTATGAAGGCCACCTGCGCGATTCGCTCCGCGAACATCAAGAAGCTCTACGACCTTTCACTTGAAATGGCGAAGTAACCAGCCCCCTTTGAAAAGGGGCTGGACCCCTAAACTAAAAAGAA